>JBOGDX010000069.1:0-9898 GCA_050743225.1 Actinomycetes bacterium
GAGCTGGAGGCGTTCCGGATGCTCGTTGATCGCCGCGAGGAACTCGCCAAACAGCGGACCCAGACTGCCAACCGGCTTCAACGCTTGCTCGGCGAACTCACCCCGGGGAAGGCGAAGAAGGACATCACCACTGGTCAGGCCAAAGCGATCCTCGCCTCGACTCGCCCTCGTGACCTGGTCGGCAAGACCCGCCGACGGCTGGCCGCCGAGCAACTGGCCGAACTGGTCGTGGTCGAGAAGAAGATGAAGGCCATGACCACCGAGCTCAAGACCTCGATCGAGGCCAGCGGCTCGAACCTGATGGACCTGCCCGGCGTCGGGCCGATCGTCGCCGCCCGCGTCCTCGCCGATGTCGGCGACGTCGCCCGGTTCGCCGACCGCAACCGGTTCGCATCCTGGACCGGCACCGCCCCGATCGAGGCCTCCTCCGGCCAGACCGTGCGCCACCGGCTGTCGCGGGCCGGGAACCGGCGGATGAACCACATGATCCACATCGCCGCGACTACCCAGATCCGCCTCGATACCGACGGTCGCGCCTACTACCGGCGCAAGCTCGCCGCCGGCAAGACCCGGATGGAAGCGATGCGCTGCCTCAAACGCCGGATCTCCGACGCCCTCTACCGACAGCTCGTTGCCGACGCTCGAACGAATGGCACGGGCCCGGGAGGGCACTGCGGGGCGTCTTATGAATCCAGCGCGGTCGACCTGCCCCCGCACATCGACACTTCGGATCAGCCACTTCCCGGACCCGCAGAACCGACGCTACAACCGACCTCGCCGAGCCGGAAGACCATCAACGACGGCGCGCTGATAACAGATTCTTGACAACAGAGGGGAGCCGGAATGACACGCAGTCGGTGGAAGGTACTGATTGGCACTGATGTTCGGCCTCATCGCCGAGCACGTCGACCGGGCGCGGCCGAGATCGCGGGACGGTCGCCGGCTCTAGCGGGCCTCGTCGAGCGCATGCTTGATGCGACGCATCTCGGCATCAGATACTTCAAGGTTTGGACTCTCGAGTTGCACCGATGTGTATTTGCCGTCGAAGCACTGCTGGGCGTTGACCGCCTGTGGAGCTTCACGATTCGGAACGAAGTTTACTATCCAGTCACCACCGCCTTCGATGCCCTGAATGGTGGTCATCTCACGAAAGAGGCTGCACGCTTGCGTCGCAGTGAGTTCACCTTTGCCGATGAGTCGACGAGCCTGCTTCATCTTCCGGCGAGTCGAAGGGTCTGCGAATTGTCCCGAGGCCTCCACCTGATCCAACAACTCACCCATTCCGGCGGCCCACTCTTCGGCCGGCATTCGAGCGACCTGGACTCTTACAGTGGGAGATGTCCCAGAAGACCAGTGGCAGCCGTTGTACGGACCAACGCGAGCGCGTATCGGGCGGCCGAGGGTCTGACCGGCTAGGTGCTCAGCTGCCTTCTGAGGGAGCATCCGGCTGCAACTTGCCACGGTCGCATCTCGCGTCGCCTTCTCGCTCTTCGTGAGGTTCCCGCTACCTTGTTCATCGCTGCCACATCCGACTAGAAGGACCGCGCCTAACACAGCAACGACGATGATTCGCGCCCTCACTGCTCGGCTGCCCTGCAAGTTGCGGTGTCGTTCTGGTCCATTGTCGCGAGGTCGATATCGGCAATCTCGTCCTTCTTCGGTCGCTCGATCCTCACCTCTTGTCCGAACTCTCTGTACCTGATCCGCACCTCAAGAGAGGAGAGAAGATCAAACGCCTGCTTCGGACTCATGCCGTCACCGCTCAGCCCAGCCTTCCGAAGATCGCCGGCGGTAATGTCGCCAGACTGGAGCAGGTCCCCACCAAAGTACGAGGCCTCGGCGTACATGCCGTCGACGACTGTGAGAACAACCGGGGCCAGGATCTTCTCGTCCCCGATCTTCTCCGCCAGCGCGAGTGCCGCCTTTGGCATGGCTGCGCTAAAGGCGGCCGGGAGAGGTACGTCCGCGTTGATCCTGGTCGAGGTGTTCTTCATGAACCCGCGCGAAATCGGGTCGTTCAGAATCTCCGCAGCGGGGGGCGTGGAATACATCAGATCGGATGGCAGCGCGTTCGGATCGGTGACACCTTGGGCGGCGGCCGCGTCAGACTGGTCGTATCGCATCCAGCACTTGCTCGCAGGACCAGTGGAAACGCGGGCGAACGCCACATCCTTGAATGTGAGGGACCGGACGGTGAAGCCGTCCGGAAAATCGGGCGACCGAGTGGTCAACGCCTGCCTAACGAAGGATTTGTTGAGGTCAAACTCGCCCTTGATGGTCATGCCCATCCCAGTCACCTCGGTGGCGAAGCTGCCTGTGCCTGCGTCGTTCATGTGCTTTGTGGCCGAGTCGAGGACTTTCTGCGGATCCCCGGGTTGGCGACGTTCTGATCGATTTGGCGGTTCCTCGGCTCCACAGCTCGTCAATGCAAGGGTCGTCATGCTTGCCAGCACGACCATGCCGATGCGCAGCGCGCTGGAATGCGTGGCCATGTCATGTGTTTGCATTTCCCGAGACCCCCGTCGTAGGTCAGCCGCGCCGCGCGGCGGAGCCATCCTACGGACGTTGGCACGCCAACCCAGGCCGAACGCCTCAGACTGTCGAGATCAATTCGCCGGCTGGCGAACTCCGAGATTGACTCTCGCGTCGTTCTGGGCGCTTTGACGCGCCCATAGTGGGGATCGACGCAGCATTCGACCCTGGAGACAGAGCCGGCCGCCTATAGCAATCCTTGCTATACTGAGTGTATGTCTAGCCGTGGTGACCTGCTCCGCGAGGTGATGCTCGAAACGAGCACCACCCAGTCTGAGTTGTCCCGCGTCAGCGGAGTGCACCAGCCCAGCATCAGCCAGTTCCTTTCCGGAAAGGTCGAGTTGAGCGACGAGCAACTTGATCGGCTCCTGTCGTGCATGGGTTACCGATTGGAGATCCTCCGTCGTCCCGTCGTGCCCGAGCTGACCCGCTCCGAACGTAGGTCGTGGCGCCTCCATCGCCGGCTATCGACGCATCTGACGCGGACGAGTTTGGAGCAGTGGCATCCGACGATCGAGCGGAACCTGGAGCGGTTGCGCGGCAATGTCCGCGGACAGCCACACGGGCGCAATATCGACCGGTGGTCTTCGTTTGTCGAGCGCGGCGACGTGCCAAGCCTCCACCGAGTCCTGACCGGACTGGATCGGGATTCCATCGAGATGCGCGAGGTCTCGCCGATGAGTGGGCTGCTCTCGCAGGAGGAGCGCACCGATGTGCTCCAGATGGCTGGCTAATGCGCCGCGACCAGTTGGAGCACGCCATCCGGACGGCCTGCCAAATCATCGATCGACCCGAAGTGATCGTGGTCGGCTCGCAGTCGATCCTCGGCACTTTCCGCGAGGACGAGCTTCCAGCTAACGCCACCATCTCGGTCGAGATCGACATCCTCCCGATCGCGGACAGCAACGCCGAGACGGCACGGCTCGCCGATCTGATCGAGGGGGTCGCCGGCGAGTTCTCCACATTCGAGGAACTCCACGGCTTCAGCATTGACGGCGTCGACCTGGAGACGTCGGCGCTCCCAAAGGGTTGGCGCGAGCGCCTGGTCAAGGTGCAGAACGCCAACACCGCGGCGCCGACCGGGCAGCCGCAGTTCACCGGCTGGTGCGTCGACAAAGAAGATCTCTGCGTCGCCAAGCTCTGCGCACTCAGAGAGAAGGATCGCAACTTCGTTGCGGCCCTGCTGGACGCGGCACTCGTTGACGCGACCGTGATCCTCGAGAGGCTTTCCACCGTCGACGCGAGGCACCTGCCCGATGCCGAGCGCGCCGCTGCATGGCTTGAGTCGCGGTGAGGCAAGGCCGCCGCAGCGGTCTACGTGCCGAAACGCTGTGACAGAAGTCTCCCAAATGCAGCCTGAAAATCGCCCAACTGACGATTCCAACGACGCCCATCGACTACTCGTCGCTTCCACTCGTTCTCTTCGAGCGGCACGCATGCTACGAAGGACGTAGACGGGTCGCCCCTGGTGGGGCGGCCCGCGATGCGTTTCAGGGCCGAGTGATTGGTTGTGGTTGGACGTGAAGGGTGGCGTCAAGGTCTACCGGGGTGCGGCAGCGGCGGCTCGGCACTATGTGGAGGCCGATCACGCGCGGGTCGATGACTACTACTTGGCTGAGGGCACGGGCCTGGCGGAGCGGTTCGTCGCCACGCCTGACGGCGGGGTCGAGCGTGTCGGTGTGCTGGACGGTGATGGTTACGAGGCGTGGGTCGCGGGCCTGGACCCGTCGAGTCTGGAGCCGCGCGGTCGGCCGCGCCGGGACGCGAATGCGGTGCGGTTCGTCGAGGTGGTGGTGAACGGGCCGAAGTCGTGGTCGCTGGCGGCAGCGTTGCATCCGGATGTTGCGGAAGCCTATGACGCGGCGATGGATCGGGCGGCAGCACAGATCGTCGGCTGGCTCGCACAGCACGCGACGACGCGGGTCGGGCCGCGCGGTCGGCAGGTGCAGGTTCCGGTCGAGCGGATCGAGGCGGTGACGGTGCGGCACTACACGTCGCGTGCCGGTGACCCGCACCGGCATCTGCATCTTCAGGTCAACGCCCGGGTGTTCGCGGACCGGAAGTGGCGTGGTCTGCACACGGTCGGAGTGCGGGACAGCATCGACGCAATCAACGGCATCGGGCACGCGGCGGTGATGACCGACCCGCAGTTCCGGACGGCGCTCGCCCAGCATGGATTTACCCTTGATCCAGCTACTGGGGAAGTGCGGCAGCTTGGCGCGTTCTGTGGGGCGTTCAGTGCCCGGGCGCGGCAGATCGGCCGCAACATCGAGGCCTACGAGGCCGAGTGGCGCGACGCCCATCCCGGACAGGAGCCGGGGGCGAAGCTGCGCCGGGCCTGGGACGCACGCGCATGGGCGCAGGCCCGGCCGGACAAGGTGGTCCCACGCGACGGCGGCGACCTGACCGGCCGGTGGGTCCGCGAACTGCATGACCTCGGCTACGAGGATGCCGCGTCCGCGCTGCCGGAGAGTTTCACCAAGGTTGGCGAGCTGGATCGCGACGCCGCCTCCCAGACTGTGCTGAGCCGTCTGGGTGCAGGACGGTCGGGTTGGAACGCCGCCGACATCCGCGGCGAGGCGGAACGGCTGATCGCCGGTTCCGACGTGGTCGCCGAGGAGGCCGCACGGCTGGAGTTGGCCGAAGACCTCACCGCCCGGACGATTGCCACGTGTGTGCCGCTGTTGGAGCAGGAGGGCGTGCCGGAGCACATCCGGGCGTTGACCTCAAGGGAGGTGCTCGGAGTCGAGGCGGACATCGTCGACCGTCTGGCCGCCCGCCCCAACGCTGGTCCAGGCCGGGTGCCGCTGCTCATGACCGAGGACATGGACCAGAGCCAGTTGAAGGTGGCCGCGCGGCTGGCCGGACACGACAGTTTGATCGTGGCTGAGGGTGCGGCCGGTGCCGGGAAGACCACCACTCTCGCGGCCGTTCGGGCGACACTCGATCTTCAGGGCCGTCGGATGGTCGTGGTGACCCCGACCCTCAGGGCGGCGACCGTCGCGGGCCGACAAGTCGGTTCCCGGGCGTTCTCCGCTGCCTGGCTGGCGCATCAACACGGCTGGCGCTGGGACGACGACGGCCACTGGGACCGCGTCGACAGCCAGCCGCGCACTGAGGCCACCTTGAACCGAGGGGACTTGTTGTTGGTGGACGAGGCCGGGATGCTCGACCAAGACACCGCCCGTGCCTTGCTCACGATCGCCGACGAGCACGGCGCCCGGGTCGCGTTCGTCGGCGACCGGCACCAGCTCCCCGCCGTCGGCCGCGGAGGCGTGCTCGATCTCGCCGCCCGGTTCGCCGACTCGGAGGCGGTCCTGATGCTCGACACCGTTCGCCGGTTCGCCGACCCCGAGTACGCCGACCTCAGCCTCGCCATGCGCGCCGGCACCGAACCCGGGGAGGTCTTCGACTGGCTCGCGGAACGCGGACACGTCCTCGTGCACGCCAGCGAGACCGAGCGGACCGCCGCGCTCGCCGATGAAGCCGCCGAGACCAGAGCATTGGTGATTGCTGACACCCGCGAGCAGATCGCCGACCTGAACGCCGCGATCCGAGAACGCCGCGTCACAACCGGACAGGTCGACGACCGGCGCGCGCTCGTGACCCAGGCCGGGGAGCGGATCGGTGTCGGCGATCGCATCGCAACCCGGCACAACGACTACCACCTCGGCGTCGCCAACCGCGACACCTGGACCGTCACCGGAATCGACCCAGACGGGACGCTCCGGCTCGTCGGTGAACACGGCCACCGGAGCCTGCCCCATGTCTACAACAGCCAGCACGTCGAGCTCGCCTACGCCACCACCGTCTACGGAGCCCAGGGCGAAACCACCACCGCCGCCCACCTGATACTGGGCGAGTACACCGGAGCCGCATCCGCCTATGTCGGCATGACCCGCGGACGGCGTGCCAACACGGCCCATCTCGTCGCCGAGGACGTCGACGACGCCCGCCGACAGTGGATCGACACCTTCAGCCGCGACCGCGCCGACCTCGGCCCAGCCCACGCCGCCGACCACGCCGCCGAGGAGGCCAGCAAGTACGCCACACCCAGACAAGGCGATCCTCCGGCGCACGAACGTCGTCCGCGGCCACGCCAACCCACTCCGCAGATGTCCCCTCCGCGTGACCGAGGGCCCGGAATCGGCTTCTGAACAGTGGCTGGCAGGAATTTTCTGAACTTTCGGGGGGACATTCTCTGACCAGCGCAAACACCAACGTTCCCCTAACGCACCCCCCCTCGGGGGACATGGCCTGGTAACAAATCCGGTGACATCCGTTCCTCATGATCTCCACCGAGACCAGCAATCGGTCTCGACCGAGAACGAACGACAACCGCCGGAACGTCACAGACCCGGCCGAACATCGAGGAGGAACGACATGAGCACCACCCCACGAACCGAATCGCCCGACACCCCGCACGCCAGCGACGAGCTGCTCACCATGAACGAAGTCGCCGACGTGATCCGCGTCCCCGTAGCCACGCTCCGCTACTGGCGCCACCTCGGCACCGGACCACACAGCTTCCGCATCGGCCGCAGCGTCCGCTACTGGAACACCGAAGTCCAACACTGGCTCGAACGACAGAGCAACGACCCACAAGCATCACGCTGAGGCTGGCCTACGCGTTTAGACGAAAGGCAGGATGAAGCATGGCCAGCATCGAGAAACGGGTGAGGGCGGGCCGCACCGTCTGGCGCGCGCATTACCGCACGCCCGCCGGGCACCAACGCAACAAGACGTTCGACCGCAAGGCCGACGCCGAGCGATTCCTCGCCACTGTCGAGAGCTCCAAAAGCACCGGCTCCTACATCGACCCAGCCCTCTCCCGGATCACCGTCGGCGACTGGGCCGAGTTGTGGCTTGACGGTCAGACTCAAGTCAAAGCCACGACTCACGAACGATACGAGGGCGTCGTGCGCAAGCACATCCAGCCGATGTGGAGCCATGTCAAGCTCGCCGCCGTCTCGCACTCAGACGTTCAAGCCTGGGTGACCAGCCTGACCAAGACCCAGTCACCGGCGTCCGTCCGCAAGATCCACCGGGTGCTCTCGATGATGCTCGACATGGCCGTAAGGGACGGGCGGTTGAGTCGCAACGTCGCTGCGCAGATCAACCTGCCTCGGCCGGTCAAGCTCGAGAGGCGCTACCTCACTCATGCACAGGTCGACGCCCTCGCCAACGCCTGCGGCTATCCGTCCGCGGTCAGCAAACACCGAGCGCACGACGAGCGCACCAACGAGATGTACCGGCTCGTTGTGCTCTTCCTCGCCTACACCGGCGTGCGATTCGGCGAGATGGCCGCGCTGCGGGTGCGCCGAGTCGATCTCCAAAGGCGTCGTGCCGTCATCGCCGAGTCGGTCACCCCGGTGCAAGGGAAGGGGATGGTGTGGGGCACCACCAAGACGCACCAGCGCCGTGAGGTGCCGATCCCGCGCTTCCTCGTCGACGACCTGGCCCGGCACCTGGCGAACCGAGAGCCTGACGACCTCGTCTTCGCCGGCATCCGCAGCGGCAAACCGCTGCGCGTTTCGGCCTTCCGCAAGGTGTTCAGACCAGCGGCCCAGGCGAGCGGCATGCCCGACCTCTACCCACACGAGCTCCGGCACACCGCCGCATCCCTCGCGATCGACTCCGGCGCGGACGTCAAGGTCGTGCAGCAGATGCTCGGCCACGGGTCGGCCACGATGACCCTCGACACCTACGGGCACCTCTTCGAGAACCGTCTCGACGAGGTCGCTGACGCCATGCATGCGGCCCGGGATGCAGAGCGTCAAGCGGCTTTCGCGGTTGTCCCCGCTGATCCTCCTGTTGCCCGAGTGTTGCCCGAGGCTGGGCAGGGCGAGGAGGTGAGCAACCAGGTTGCAGGCATCTCCGCAGGTCAGGAAATTTTCGTTAGTAGCACCCCCAACGGGATTCGAACCCGTGCTACCGCCGTGAAAGGGCGGCGTCCTAGGCCGCTAGACGATGGGGGCCTTGGAGCGCGTCCAGCATAGAGGGTGGGCGCGTACCGGGGGTCGGGCAGGATGGGCCCATGGTGGAGGTGAGTGACGACCGGTTCGCCGAGTTGGTCGAGGACGCGTTCCGCGCGGTGCCACCGGAGCTGGCCGCGCTGCTCGACAACGTCGCCCTGTTCATCGAGGACGACGCGCCGGCCGACGACCCGGACCTGCTCGGCGTCTACGACGGTGTCGCCCTCACCGAGCGTGACTCCTCCTACGGTGGTCAGCTGCCCGACCGCATCGTCGTGTTCCGCAACCCGACGCTGGCCATCTGCGATACCGAGGCCGACGTCGTGCACGAGGTCGGCATCACGGTCGTCCACGAGATCGCCCACCACTTCGGCATCGACGACGACCGCCTGCACGAGCTCGGCTACGCCTGATGGACGTGTCCCGCATCGTCGACCTCGACGGGATCTCGCTGTACACCGAGGTGCACGGCGACGGACCACCCTCACTGCTGGGCATCCACGGCACCCCGAGCTCGGTGCTGCTGTGGGTGGACGCCGCGAAGGAGCTGGCCCACCACGGACGATGCATCATCTACGACCGCCGGGGCTTCGGCCGCAGTGAGCGACCCGACCCGTTCGACCGCAGCGACCTCGATGAGAACGTCACCGACGCGCTGGCTCTCCTCGAACAGCTGTCGGCGACGCCGGCGGTGGTCATCGGCCGCAGCACCGGCGGAGTGGTTGCCCTCGAGCTCGCCCGCCGTCACCCCGACGCCGTGAGTGCGCTGGTCCTCCTGGAGCCGGCGTTGTTCACCGTCGATCCTGCCGCGAAGGCCTGGGCCGAACGGCTTCGCGCTGCGGTCCTGGCGTCCGCGTCCCGTGATCCCGCGCGGGCCTCGGAGTCGGTCATGCGCACCGCGCTCGGCGACGAGACCTGGGAGTCGTTCCCGGACGACCTCAGAACGTTGTTCGCCGAGGCTGGCCCGGCGGTGCTCGCCGAGATGCGTGGCACCGGACTCGACCTCAGCGCCGAGCCGCTCGACCTCTCCGATGACGAGCTCGCGGCCATGGAACGGCCGACCCTACTCGTCTCCTCCGAGGACTCACCCGACGTCCTTCGACGCGTGAACGACCGGCTGGCCGAAGCCCTTCCGAACGCCGAGACGGCGCTGGTTCCCGGCGGTCACCTCATCCATCCGGCCCACCCGGTGGTGCTGGGCTTCGTGGATCGGCTGAAGGGGGAGTGATGGACATCCAGCGCTCCGCGGAACGGTTCGTCACCCGGACCGACGAGGTCACGACGCATCACTCGTTCAGCTACGGGGCGCACTACGACCCGGACAACATCGCGTTCGGGCCGATCATCGCGATCAACGAGGAGCTCGTGGCACCGGGCGCCGGCTACGACGC
>JBOGDX010000070.1:0-9810 GCA_050743225.1 Actinomycetes bacterium
AGCTGGACCTGCGTGATCGTCCGGCCGTCGAGGCGTTCTTCGACCGGGAACGCCCCGAGTACGTCATCCTCGCTGCGGCCAAGGTCGGCGGCATTCTGGCCAACAGCACCTTCCCCGCCGACTTCCTGAGTGACAACCTTCGGATCCAGCTCAATGTGTTGGATTGCGCTCGTCGATTCGGGGTCAAGCGACTGCTGTTTCTCGGATCGAGCTGCATCTACCCGAGGTTCGCGCCTCAACCGATCAGCGAGGAGAGTCTGCTGACCGGTCCGTTGGAGCCGACCAACGACGCTTACGCGATCGCCAAGATCGCCGGCGTCCTTCACGTGCAGGCGCTGCGACGGCAGTTCGGCTGTTCGTTTATCTCTGCGATGCCCACGAACCTCTATGGTCCCGGCGATAACTTCGAGCTTGAGACGTCGCACGTCCTACCTGCCCTGATTCGCAGGTTCCATGAGGCAAAGCTCGATGGCGCACGGAGTGTCGCCATCTGGGGCTCCGGGTCACCCTCACGAGAATTCTTGCACGTGGACGATCTTGCCTCCGCCTGCGTCACACTTCTTGAGTGCTATGACGAGCCGGCGCCCATCAATGTCGGCGTGGGCTCCGACATCACGATTCGCGACCTCGCCCGAGTTGTTGCGGAGACGGTGGGTTACGAGGGCGCGATCACATTCGACACGTCCAAGCCCGACGGCACTCCGCGCAAGTTGCTGGATGTTGGTAAGATCACGGCGCTGGGCTGGAAGCCACAGATCTCTCTGCGTAAGGGCATTTCTGCCACCTACCGCTGGTATGTGGAGACGCAGACTATCTAGGCCCTGTGTGCGGGCGAGCGGACCCCATCGCATGCCCCTGCACCACCAATCACGCGGAAGCCGCGTTCGGCAGAGGGACGGTCAAATGCTGAGGGGCGCTCGGAGGCCGAACCAGCGAGGACGACAACCACTAGCGCTGTCGGTATGACTACGCTGGACTGTTCAGGCCAGTCGAGCAACACCCCGCCGACTAGGGTTCCACCAATCACTGCGGGGATTGACCATGCCCGGAGCGCGTTCTTGTGTCGCCGCCAAGTTGCGAGAAGTAGCAAGGTCGCCGCAATCGCGCAGTTGAGCAGGTAGATCACGGCACCGATGGTCCCTAGGTCTCCCCAGATCCCCAACAGGGTGCTCTGCGCATCTCGGAAATGGATTACGTCTTCCCCCGCCACCAGCTGTCGGGCAACCGGTCCCGGGGGGGGCAGCGCTACACCATTCTTCGAACCTCGCGCGAGTATCTCCGCCGCATGGGTCGTCGAGTTTCCCGGTCCAAGTCCGAACAAGAAAGCGTCGGGTGTGGCCATCACGTGCTCAGTGGTTAGGTCGATCGCATCATCGAGAGTTGGTTGGGTTGCGTCGCCTGCCTCGCCGGTGGTGGTGAACTCCTGCAATGTCCTCGAGTGCCCGAGGAAGACGTCCCAGGTGCCCTGCACCGATGGGGTCCACCAGATGCCAAGTCCGATTAGCGCCAATGTCGCGACAGCGAAGCCCTGCCTGGCCCTCAAATCCAGGTGAGAGCCCGCGTTGGTGAGGCGACTGGGGTGTGGACCCCTTAGATGGTCGACAGCCGTTCGAAACGCGAGGATTGCCACGGCGACGACAAGAAGTGGCAGCCAGATGACTAAGGCAGCCTTGGCCTCCGCGTAGATGGCCAGCAGAATGACCGGAATTGGCCAGAACAGCCGGTAGCGGTCCCGGCTTGTCAACATCAACGCAGCGCATGCAGGCAGGGCAAAGACGGGCCAGAAGTTGTGAGAGGTGGTCCCGTCCACCAGGTCGGCTCCTCCTGGGGCGATCTGAGCGACTCGGAGAGCGACGTATTGGACGACGCCTACGGCTAGTTGCACCAGGACCATCGAGACGAGCGTCAGCCGTGCCAGATCCGTTGTATCAGCATGCGTCGCCATCACCGCGAGGTATAGCGACAACGGAAGTAGTGGAACGAGTGCGCCGCCTAAGGCCAGACTTGCCAGCGAGTGCGGATCGCCCACCATCCAGGAGAGGGCGACTGAGGTCATCATCATCGCCGCGCTGCAAGTCATGAGTCGTTCCGCAAAGCGCAACGATCGCCAACGCGTCAGAGCCCATGCGAGGACGACACCCGCCATGGCTGGGGTGATCAAAGCATCGACGTTCAGAAGAAAGTGTGGCGCGTGCAGGAGGATCACGACAGGGCGTATAACTATGCTCGTAACGGCGAGGCCGATCAATCCCCACAGAGCCAAGTCCGCTGTCTCAAGCCGCTTGGCTGCGGGCAGCCGCCAGCGCTCTGCCGTTGGCTCTGGCATGCATGGCTCCTCGCTGCCGCGTTCTCGCGGCTAGCCTACGGCGAAGGCCGGTGTGGCCAAGTTCTCATTTGCTCGACTCGACCATGAGCGGAAGGGTGCCGACGTCTTGCGAGTGACCTTTCGTCGCCCTGGTCTGGTCCCCGTCGAGCCGCTGATAGACGGTGGCCGAGGGCGGAAGGTTCAGCTGGGAATTCCCGGAAGGATTCCAGTACACCCGGCGGACGCTGTCGGACCGGCGAAGCGTGCACGTGTATGTGCCAACTGAATCGATGTCGCATGATTCAACAACACTTCCGACCAGCCAGTCTTGGACTGTGAGGTACGCCGTGCCAGCCGGCGTCAACGCGCTCCCGTCCGGCTCCGTGAGCAACGTGTCCACGTTGCCCTGTTGATCCCAGCCGTACCAATAGACCCGGTCCACGTCGTTGGCCGCGTTGAGCAACATGGTCCGGGCGACCTTGGCCTGCTGCGCCTCGACCGGTGCCGGCTCCACGTCGATGCCGGTGAGGCCGTAGTTGACCTCGGTGTTCCAGATCGGCTTATTGACCTCGTGCCTGTCGAGCGTGACCTTCGCGGCCTCGAGAAGCTGCATGGCCGTCTCGGGCGTGCCGCTCGAATCGGGGTAGAGCTGCAACGACACCACGTCCACCAGGTCGGCTACTGGGGCCCCGTCGACCTTCTCCCCGTAGAAGCTGTCGAACCACGCCCGTTGCCCGATCAGCCGCGTGACGAAGGCCGGCGCAACAAGAGTCGGGCGAGGCGTCATGGTCGCTAGCACGTCGTACGCTGCCTTGGTCAGCGCCGCCATCTCGGCCGGTGTGCCCCGCCAGAAACCCTTGATGTTCGCCTCGTTCCAGACCTGGAAGAAGACCGGGCGCCCCTCGTATCGCGACGCGACCGCACGGACGTATGCCGTCCACGACTCCATCGTGGGGGGTGAGGAGGCGCCTGGCCCGTAGAAGCTCTCCGCCTCCGGCCGCTCTGCGTGGAACGGCGGCGTCTGGCCGAGCACGATCAAAGCCTCGGCGTCGTTCTCCTCCGCGGCATCCACGATCGCGTCGAGCCGGTCGAAGTTGTAGACACCTGGGGACACCTCGACATCGCGCCAGGTCACACCGGCGTCCCACACCCGCAGCGACCCGATGGACGCATGGGGCCAGCTCAAAGGATCATGGTCGTGCATCCCGAAGAAGTCGGCGTCGATGGCTCCGATCGGGGGCGCCGGTGCCACCACCACGGCCGGAACAGGCGGTGCCGGAGGCGCGCCCTCGTCATCTCCTGGCAGGAGCTGGCACGACGCGAGCAGCGGCGCGACGAGGACGACCAGGACGCCACGACGGATGCTCTGCACCGGCGACACGCTAGACAGTGCCCCGCCAGAACCACCAAAGCGGGCACCGGTGCGACCATGGAGTCGTGAGGACGGCGGATGACCGGGCCATTGTCCAGGTCGTCGCGCATCGCGGGTCGTCCGACGACGCGCCCGAGCACACGCTCAGTGCCTACAAGCGAGCGATCGAGGCGGGCGCGGACGCCCTGGAGTGTGACGTCCGTCTCACCCGCGACGGGCACCTGGTGTGCGTCCACGACCGCCGGATCGACCGTACGTCCAACGGCCGGGGCGTCCTCAGCACCCTCGAGCTCGCCGAGCTCACCCAACTCGACTGGGGGTCCTGGCGCGACACCTGGGAGGACTTCGAGGACCCCGAGATCCCCGACCGGGACCGTTCCCAGATCCTCACGCTGAAGAGCCTGCTGGAGGCGGTCAGGGACGCGCCGCGACGGGTCGAGGTGGCCATCGAGACCAAGCACCCCACCCGCTACGCCGGCCTGGTCGAGAAGCGGCTCGTCCACCTGCTCGACCACTTCGGCTGGTCGGGCACGAGGTCGCCGGTGCGCGTCATGAGCTTCTCCCAGATCTCCCTGCGGCGGATCCGCGACCTGGCGCCCGATCTGAGCACCGTCTTCCTGATGGAGCGCGTCCCACTCCGCTTCCGTGACGGCACGCTGCCGCCGTACGTCCGCATCGCCGGCCCCAGCATCGACATCGTGCGCGCCCACCCCAGGTACGTGGAACGGGCGCACAGCCGCAACAGGACGGTCCACGTGTGGACCGTCGATCGGCACGAGGACATCGACCTCTGCATCGAGCTCGGCGTCGACGCGATCATCACGAACCGACCCGCCGCGGTGCTCGCCGAGCTGGGGCGCCGCTGACTTGCCGGGCTGAGGCGCGGCGATGACCAGACGTGACGAATTGGTCACAGCCGATCCGTTTCGTCGCGCATGCCTCGGGAACCCCTGAGGAGAGCAGAGGGACGCAGCGGGAAGGACTCTGATGGCGACGGGGGCGGAATCGCGCGACACATCGGTGTCGGTGTCGGTCCCTCACGAGCGGACGGGCGTCGGCATCGCGCGCCACGCCCTCGCCGACCAGCTCGACGCCGCGGGAGTGGCACCCGACGACCGCGACGACGCCATGCTCGTCCTGTCCGAGCTGGTCAGCAACGCGGTCAAGCACGCGGCGCCGTTGCCGAGCGGCGAGATCACCGTGCGGTGGCAGGTCGCCGACGACCTGCTGCACATCGAGATCACGGACGGCGGCGGCGCCGGGACCCGTCCCACCGCGAGCATGGCCGCCCTGTCGGCGCTCGGCGGGCGCGGGCTGGACATCGTGCGCACCGTCAGCACCCAATGGGGGGTGACCGAGGCCGAGGACGGTGTCACCGTTTGGGCCGAGGTGCCGCGCCATCGAGGCGAGCAGCCCGCCGGATAGCCTCCGGCGGGTGGGAAAGAAGTCCAGCCGCCGTCGTACCGCCTCGTCGTCCGCCACCGACGTCCCTGTCGTCGGCGCCCGCGAGCCCTGCCCCTGCGGCTCCGGCCGCCGCTACAAGGCATGTCACGGCCGGGGAGCCGCCCAGGCCGCGGAGCGGTTCGTCCCCCGGCCGTTCGAGGGCCTGCCTGGCGAGTGCGACTGGGTGGCGATGCGCGAGATCGTCCCCGCCGCGACGGCGGCGCTCACGTTGACGGGGGAGCACGCGGGGCGGGAGGCGACGCTGGCCACCGTCCTGCCGATGGCCTGGCCGGGGCTGGTACGCCAGGACGGTGCCGTCTTCGTCGGCCTCCAGGTGCCCGGCGGGTCCGGGGACGCCAGCCGGGACGTGGCGCACGCGCTGGAGCTGGGCCTCGCGGCCGAGGCCGGCACCCCCGTCGCCCCGTCGAGCCTGCCCGGCCCCGGGCCGCGCCTCCAGGACGTCCTGGACCTCGGGGCCCCGCTCGCGGTCACGGTGCACGAGGGCTTCGACTTCTGGCTCGAGGGGGTCGACGACCGCTCTCCGGACGTCGTCGCGTCCATGGAACGCGCCAACGAGGCCGTCGTCCCGACGATCCGGCTGACGTCCGTCGAGGGCGCCTACTGGTGCGAGATCCGAGGGCGCAACCACCTCCGCTGGGTCGTGCCGCACGACGAGGACGCGCTGCTCGACGCCCTGGCGCGGTTGCACGCGTCCGGCGCGGACACCGTCGGAGAGGGCTCCCGCTACGTCGGGTCGTTCCGCGCGCACGGCCTCGTCGTGCCGGTGTGGGACCTCCAAGCAGGTACGTCGGCCGAGGCGCTCGAGGAGCCGGTCGACGCCCTCGCCGCGCGGCTGGGCGATGCGCTGGCGGACCAATCGCCGCTGGGTGACGCGGCCCGACGGGCCCGGGAGGGCCTGCGCGGCCGGCAGCTGACGTTGCGGTAGCGCGACTGCACCACCCGGCGTGAGCCCTGGGGACGAAACTCGAACTCGACCCACCGCCTGACTTGCACGGCAGACCGATCCGGATATCGTTGGCTGAAGGCCCGAGCGCTGCTGCATCCCCCGTCGGTTGCGCTCGGGTCCCTTCCATATCCGGGCCCCGATCGACTGTCCACGACGGAATCCGTCGTCACCGGCCCGGATCGCTGCCGAGCCCGGCCGTGGTCAGCCGTTGAGCGGGTCGCGTGAGATCGGGCAGGACATGCACCTCGGGCCGCCGCGGCCGCTGCCGAGCTCGCTGCCGGCGATGGCGACGACGTCGATCCCTGCCTCGCCGAGCCGCTGGTTCGTCTCGACGTTGCGTTCGTAGGCGACCGCGAGCCGGGGACCGATGGCCAAGGTGTTGTTGCCGTCGTCCCACTGCTCGCGCTCGGCCGTGATCGGGTCGAGGCCGGTGTCGATCACCCGCAGGGTGTCGATCCGCATCGCCTTGGCCGCGGCGACCAGGAAGGGCTCCGGGCCGTCGACGTGGATCTCGCCGCCGTCGGTCACCGTGTAGGCGGCGAGGCTGTCGGCGATGTTCGGGTACATCACCACAGCGTCGACGTCGACCATCGTGCACACCGTGTCCAGGTGCATCGTGGCGCGCTCCTGGGCGATCGGCACCGCCAGCACGGTCGTGACCAGCCCGCGGTCGAAGACAGTCCGGGCCAGCCGCTCGACGCCGGCCGGTGTGGTGCGCTCGCCGACACCGACCGCCACGACGCCGGGAGCGAGCAGCAGCACGTCGCCGCCCTCGACCGGCTCGTTCTCCGGGCCGTGCACGATCTGGGTGCCGGCGAACCGCGGGTGGTGGCGATAGATCGCCTGGGTCAGCGTCGTCTCGCGTACCCGGGCCGGCATCGCCAGGCTGGTGACCGCCACCGAGTCGCGGATCCACACGCTGGAGTCGCGGGTGAACAGCAGGTTCGGCAGTGGGTCGATCACGAAGTCGTGCCGGTCCATGAACCGGTACGGCAGGCCGCCGACCGGCGCCATCTCCTCGTGGGCAAGCCCGGCCATCAGCCGCTGCGCCAGGTCGCTCGGGTGCAGTCCGTGCAAGTACGAGTCGACCGCCCGATGCAGGGACTCGCCAAGGCGCGGGTCGGCGAGGACGGCGGCGATCGTCTCCTCGCGGGCGGCCTCGACCTCGAGCGACCCCGTGAGCAGGTCGGCCAGGTAGAGGACCTCCACGTCGTGGTCGCGCAGGGCCTGCGCGAAGGCGTCGTGCTCGTCCTGCGCCCGGCCGATCCACGGGATGCCGTCGAAGAGCAGCTTGTCGTTGTTGCGCGGGGTGAGGCGTTTCAGCTCCGGGCCCGGCCGGTGCAGCATCACCGTTCGCAGCCGGCCTACCTCGCTGTCGACACCGTGGCGGGGTGCGTCCCCGCCGCCTCGGGAAGTGGACTGCTCCGCCATGGCCGAAGGGTAGCCGCGGAGTGCGTCCGGCGGGCCTTGACTGCCCGGTGGTTGTCGGGACCGCGAATTCGGGTCGATCGATAGCCACCGCCGAGTCAAAGCGCGACGAGTGCAAGCGGCTGGGCTGTGGACGACGGGCCGGGCTCGCGCCGCGACATGGCCAGACTCGGCGCGTGGGAGGCGGTGGACGCGCCGGTGACGACGAGCAACGGCGCCGGGACGATCTGCGGGTGCTCGCCGCCGGGCACGGCGGTGTGTTCTCGGTAGGCGATGCCCAGCGGCTGGGGTTCACCCGCGGCCGGCGCCGTGCGCTCGTCGCCGCCGACGAATGGGTCGTGCTGCGGCCGGGTGTGCTGGCCGAGGCGCGTGTCGTCGAGCTGGCAGCCCGGGATCCACGAGGGACACACGCGCTGAACACGGCGGCGGCGCTTGCGGCGATGACGCTGCCTGCCGCAGCGTACGCAGTGTCCGCCGCCAGCGTCCTGCGTCTCGACCTGCCCGGTCCGCCACCGGACCGACCCCGCGTCGTCCTGCCGCCGTCACCCCGGGCGGGAGGTCGCTCGACCAATCGGTTGGCGGTCCGCCGCGCCGGGCTTCCGGCGGCACATGTGACAACGATCGCCGGCGTACGCACGGCCGGCGCCGCCCGCACGGTCGCCGACATGGCGCGCGCCCTCGCGTTCGACGAGGCCGTGGTGCTCGCCGACTCCGCCTACCGGACGTGGGGCGCCGAGATCTGCGCTCAGCTGCAGCAGATGGTCCACCACTGCGCGGGCTGGCCCGGAGGGGCCGCGATCGAGCCCGTGCTGGCCTTCGCGGACGTGCGGTGCGAGTCGGGCCTGGAGTCGCGCGGCCGGCTGGTCATGCACCGCCAGGGACTTCCGCCGCCAGCGACACAGTGCTGGGTCGGCGAGTCCCGCCCGGAGTTCCGCGCCGACTTCGGCTGGGAGGAGCTGCGGACGATCGGCGAGGCGGACGGGCGGGTGAAGTACGTCCACCCGGACGTGCTGTGGAAACAGGCACGGCGTGAGGAGCGCCTGCACGATCTCCGCTTCGAGGTGGTCCGGTTCGACGCCGCCGGGGTGGCCCGCGAGGCGGAGCTGGCGGGCCGGTTCCGCCGGGCGTTCGACCGCGGCCGCCCCGGGCGGGGCCGGTTCTTCCCAGACCCTGGGTGGTGGTCCCCGGGCGGCTCGACCCCTGTGCCGTACGAGCGTGACGGCACCCCCGTGGCCTGGTGGCTGCACGACCCCGACGAGCTCCGGGAGCTGTTCGAGTGAGGGCCGCGGGCCCCTCGTACGGCCTGCTTCGATCGTCCTGTGGTCGTCCCGACGCTGATTCCGGGGCCAAACGCAACCAGCAGGGAGTCGAAGCGGCGGACACCCCGGCGGCTCTGGGCGGTCGACGGGACCCCGCCTACCCTCGTGACGGTGCGTCGTCGTGCCCTGCTGATGGTCGTGGCCGTCCTGCTCGCCGTGCCGGCGGTGCAGGTCACGGACGGCCGGTCGCTCGTTGACGGCTCGTGTCTCGCTCCCGGCGTCGAGCCCGCGGCCGCGGGCGCGGCGACCCCCCTGGTCGCCGACCTCGACGCGGTGCAGCTCCGCGACGGCAGCACTCGCGGCGCCCTCCTGGAGACTGCCGACGGCATCGTCTCCGGCCGCATCCCGCGGGTGACCTTCCCCAGCGCCGCCGACCGGGAGGCGCCCGGTGCCGACCCGGTTCGCTACCTCTACGACGAGGGTGTGGCCCTGCGCCGGGTCACCGGGGTGCTCGGCTACGCCTACGCGGCCACCCACGATCCGCGTTACCTCGACACGCTCGCCGCCGTCCTGCACGACGCCGCGACCTGGCCGGACTGGAACGACGCCCACCCCCTTGACACCGCACAGGTTGGCGCCGCCGTGGCGCTGGCCTACTCCTGGACGCGGGACCGGCTCGCCCCCGACCAGCGGGCCGCGGTCACGGAGGTCCTCGTCGACCGGCTGGTCGCGCCGTACGCGTGCGGGCAGGGTCCGCTGGCCGCCCGTCGTACGTCCACCGGGAACCAGGCGTCGGTGGTCGGCACGGCCGTCGTGCTCGCCGGACTCGCGCTGCGGGCAGACGCGCCGCACTGGGCCGCCACCGCAGTGGGGTCCGGCACGGATGCGCTGCGACGCGCCGCGGCAGCCGACCGCACGGGGCGCTCGGTGGCCGACGGGCCTACGTCGGAAGGCCTGATGTACACCAGCTATGAGGCGGCCAGCCTGGCGCTGCTGCACGCCACCGTCCGCACGAACGCCGAGCTCGGCCCCACGT
>JBOGDX010000071.1:0-9754 GCA_050743225.1 Actinomycetes bacterium
AGGGTGGGCGGGGGCGGGCCGGCGACGTCCACCGGCGCGTCATACACGCCGGGAACCGCCTCCGCCACCAGTCCCACGGCGAGGTCCTCCCGGCCCACCACGACCAGCCGTGCGCTCGTGGCGAGGGGGATCACCGCTGTGTCGAGCAGTGGCCGCAGGTCGAGCACCGGCAGCATCCGGCCCCGCCAGTTGGCCACGCCCCGCAGCCACGACGGGGACCCCGGGATCCGCGTCACCCTCGGGACCGCGGTCACCTCGGCAACGTCGGCCATGTCGACGGCGTACCTGGAGGAGCCCAGTCGTAGCAACACCGCACCCGCCGCGATGCCGCCAGCACCATCCGCGCCGTCAGCACCGTCCGCGCCGTCAGCACCGGTTGCGCCCCCATCGCCGTCGGGCAGCGGCGGCTCGGTCACCAGGTCGGGGAGTGGGGGCACGCCCGTGTCATCGGTCGCCGGGTCGATGCCCTGAAGACCGGCCGGACCCGGCGTACGGCCAGCTCACCGCCACGCCGGCGACCACCGTCCCTCCGACCAGCCAGGCGAAGCCGAGCGCCGTCCCCGGCACGACCAGGTCGCCCTCCGGGCGCGGGGCCGACAGCAGCAGCACCGGGGCCACCCAGCCGATGGCTGCGGCCAGGGCACCGGACCGCTCACCGGCCAGGAGTCCGGAGGCGGCGACCGCGACCGCTGTCAGGGCAAGGCCGCACAGCAGGCCGGTCGGTAGGCCGAGGACGCGCAGGGGGTGCACGAAGGAGCCCAGCAGGCCGGCGACCGCGCCCACCGCCAAGGCCGCCGCATGCAGCAGGAGTCGGCCGGCCGAGGGCATCCGCCGAGGCTAGCGGCCAGCCCCTCGGTGGGTCCGCCGCTACGCGGGTGGGTCGATGCGCGCGGTCCGGTGGCCGGGGCGCAGGTCGATGGTGTGCGCCGCCGGGCCGCCGTCGCCCTGGGCTCGGTCGTCGGCCGCGGCCGTCTCGAGGACGTCGGTGATCTCGCTGCCGATGAGCTCGTGCCGGTCCAGCAGGGCGTCGCGGAGCGCGGCGACCAGGTGCTGATTGCTCTCCAGCAGGCCACGTACGAAGACCTTCTGCCGTTGCAGCAACTCTTCCACCCTGGCCCGCCCCTGCTCGTCCCCGAGCACCCGCCCGACGATGTTCGTGTCCGAGAACGCGCTGTTCTGGATGGCGGCGTAGGACACCAGCGTCTCCCCCATGCCGCACGAGCCGGTCATCTCCGCGGCCACGTTCGTGGCGTAGAGCAGGTCACCGCCGGGACCGGTCGAGACGTCACCGAAGAACAGCTCCTCGGCGACCTGGCCGCCCATCGCGATCTGGATCAGGCCGGTCATCTCCGAGCGGGACCGGGTGTAGACCTCGTCGCGGTCACCGTGCGCCAGCAGACCGAGCGCCTGGCGCCGCTTGATGATGGTCAGCACTTCGAGGCGCCGCTGCGGCGCGACCAGCCAGGCGACCGTCGCGTGTCCCGCCTCGTGGGTCGCGATCAGCCTCTTCTCGTGGACGGTGTAGGCGACCGGCTGGCCCATGCCGACCTCCTCGACCAGGCGCGCCTTCTCGACGTCGCTCCAGCTCATCGCCCTCTCGCCGCGCCGCACCGCGTTGACCAGCGCCTCGTCGAAGAGGTGCTCGATCATGACCGGCGTGTAGCCCTGCGTGACGCCGGCGAGCGCGTCGCGGCGCTCCTCGTCGTCCAGCTCGAGGGCGTGCGCCTTGCTGGTGAGGAAGTGGTCGATCAGCGTGCGTCGGCCGGCCTTCGCGGGCAGCTCGAAGGTCAGGCGGCGGTCGAAGCGCCCCGGGCGGAGCAGCGCCGGGTCGAGGTTGTCGGCACGGTTCGTGGCGGCGATGAGGAGCAGGTTGGTCGTCGGTGGCTGGGGCCGCTTGAGCTGGCGGTGCAGCGGGAGGTAGAGGTTGAGCCGGTCGACCATCTTGGTCTGCGCCTTCTGCCAGCCGGTGGGCTCGTCGAACGACTGCAGCTGCACGAGCAGCTCGTTGACGACGCCGCCGACCCCCTCGCTGACCACCTGGTTCACCACGGCCGAGTTGACGGCACGTGCACCGGCTGGGGCGGCGTAGACGGCCGGGAGTCCGGTCATCCCGCCGCAGTCAGGCGCGCCCGTCATGCGGGCGACGTCCGGCATCGCGGTCGCGCCCACGCCGCCACGCGCCATGGCGATGGCGTCGATCTCCTCGATGAAGCCGATCGCCCCGCCTTCCTGCCGGGCCGCCTTCCGCAGTGCCTTGAAGTAGGAGCGGATCTTCTTCGCTGTCGCGCCGTAGAACATGGACTGGAACGACGTGGCACTGACGAACAGGAACGGCACCCCGGCCTCTCGGGCCATCGCCTTAGCGAGGAAGGTCTTGCCGGTGCCGGGCATGCCCTCGAACAGCAGGCCGCGCCGCGGCGTGCCACCCATCTCGGCGGCGAAAGTCTTGTGCGCCAGGAACAGGTTCAGCGACCGGATGACGTCCTCCTTGACCGGGTCGATGCCCTTGACGTCGTCGAGGCGCGTCTCGATCTGCTCGGGACGGTAGGTCACGTGCGGCGAGCGCCCCGTGAACACGAACTGCCCGAGGATGACCACGATCAACAGCAGGAAGAACAGCGAAGGGATGAGCAGCAGCGGGTCGATGCTGGGCAGGTTGAACAGGTCGAGCGGGTTCCCCGTCAGGATGCGGTACCAGAGGTACGCCGCCGGGAGCCCGACCATGACGACCACCGTGGTGAGCCGCTTGCGCCGCAGCACCTCCCGGGTGACTCCGACGTCGGCCGACCCGTGCCGCATCACGGTCGACGCGTCGGCCCGCAGTCCCGGCGCCTGCGTCTCGGTGCCGGCCCCCGCCGGCCCACTCGTGTGCTGGTCGCCCACTGCCCCTCCACCCGTCGTCGCCACGTCGCAGGAGGCCCGGTCCTCGCGGACGAGCATCCATTGCGGAGTCTCACCCGCCGCCGAACGCCTGCATCCTGGCGAGTCCGGCTTTCACCCGTATGCGACGAGGCCGTCACCCGTTCGGCGCAACAGTTGCGACGTCCGGTCACCGACCGTGACGGGGGCGCTCAGTCGAGTCCGGAGAACAGGTCCGTCTCCAGGCCGTCGGTGTCACGCTCCGTGCCCGGCGTCCCGCGCACCTGCTGGTACGCCTCACGGGCCCAGACCTCGTTGCCCAGGTTGTTGGAGAGGGCGAAGAACGGCCCGTCGACGGTGATCTGGGTCGCGTGCGCCCGCATCGCCGCCATCTTCGCGTCGACGTGCTCCGGAGCCAGGACCACGGCGCTGACCAGCTCGTCCGGTGTGCCGAACGGCAGCTCGCCGTCGGGGTCCAGCCCCTCGAACGTCGTCGTGTCGCCGCTTTCCCTCAGGGTGCGCAGGCTCTCGCGCCACCACGAGATCGGGACTGCGCACCAGTAGACCTTCTTCACCTGCCACGCCTCGCCGGCGCCGGCATCCGGGTCGGCCGCCAGCTCGACCGCGCGCATCGCGACCCGGTGGGCCTGGATGTGGTCGGGGTGGCCGTACCCGCCGTTCTCGTCGTACGTCACCAGGACCTGCGGCCGCACCTGGCGCACCACCTCGACCAGGTGCGCCGCCGCCTCGTCGAGCTCGGCCTGCCAGAAGCAGTCGGGGCGGTCATTCGTCGGCAGGCCCATCATCCCGGAGTCGCGGTACCGACCCGGCCCTCCGAGGAAGCGGTGGTCGGTCACCCCGAGCGCCTCCATGGCGGCGGCGAGCTCCCCGACGCGGTGCGGCCCGAGCGCGTCATCCCGGTCGGCGGCGAGGTGGGCGAGCCCGGGCACGAGGACCTCGCCCTCCTCGCCCAGGGTGCAGGTGACCAGCGTGACGTGCGCGCCCTCGGCGGCGTAGCGGGCCATCGTGACGCCGTTGTTGATCGTCTCGTCGTCCGGGTGCGCGTGCACGAGCAGCAGCCGGCGCCCGGAGTCGAGCAGGTCCATCTGCGACCCGGACTCCGGCGCGGCCTGCTCGAGCACCGACTCCGCCTCGCGCAGCACGGCCTCCTCCGGGGAGGTCGGCAACCTGCCGGCAACCTCGGGCTCGTCGGCGCGAGGATCCTCCGGCGTGGTCGTCATGCGCGCGACCCTACCGACGCGACCGGGCCCGACCGCGCCTGTTGTCCCCCGACCGCGACGAATTCACCGCCGCCGGGGGGCAATGATCACGCGCGCGTGATCATTTTCGCGGGGGGAAGGCTGGCCGGTACGTTCGGCGGGTGGCTGAAACACCCGGGTCGGTCGTGCCGGGCGGCGAATCCTTCCCGCGAGCGAGCGCTCGCACCCAGCGGTTCACGCGTGGGGCACCGCGCTCGCTCCACCTGGACCCGACCGGCGCCCGGCTGCTGTTCGTGCGGTCCCGCGGAGGGAGCGACCCGGTCGGTGCGCTGTGGAGCCTCGACACCTCGACCGGCTCGGAGACCCTGGTCGCCGACCCGCAGGCCCTGCTCGCCGGCGGTGGCGAGCAGCTCTCGGCCGAGGAGCGGGCCCGGCGGGAGCGTGCCCGCGAGACGTCGGGCGGGATCGTGGGCTACGCCACCGACGAGGCGGTGACGGTTGCCGCGTTCGCGCTGTCGAGCCGCCTCTGGGCGGCCGACCTCGCGGGCCCGACCGTGCGGGAGCTGCCCTCAGCGGGGCCGGTGGTCGATCCCCGTCCCGACCCCACCGGCACCTGGGTGGCCTACGCGGCGAACCGCGGCCTGCACGTCGTCCGGGCCGACGGCAGCGAGAGCCGGACCCTCGCCGGACCAGACGGGCCCGACGTGTCGTGGGGTCTGGCGGAGTTCGTCGCGGCGGAGGAGATGGAACGTCACCGCGGGTACTGGTGGTCGCCCGACGGGACCGCGCTGCTCGTCGCCCGGGTCGACGAGTCGCCGGTGCAGCGCTGGTACGTCGCCGACCCGGCGAACCCCGCAACCCCTGCTGCCGCCATCGCGTACCCGGTCGCCGGCGGCGCCAACGCGGACGTCACCGTCCACCTGGTCGGGCTCGACGGCACGCGCACCGAAGTGGCCTGGGACCGGGATGCCTTCCCCTATCTCGTGACCGCGCGATGGACACCGGCCGGCGCGCTCCTGCACGTCATGAGCCGGGACCAGCGCCGGACCCGGACCGTGTCGGTCGACCCGGCGACAGCAGGGACCGCGGTGTTGGCCGGTGACCGCGACGACGTGTGGCTCGACGTGGTCACCGGTGTCCCCGCCCTGCTGCCCGACGGCCGGTTGGTGTCGACTGCCGACATGGAGGGGGCGCGTCGTCTGGTCGTCGACGGCCGTCCGGTCACACCGCCCGAGGTCCAGGTGTCGCACGTCGTCTCGGTGGGCGAGCAGGGCGTGGTCGTCGCCGGCACCGACGACCCGACCGAGAGCCATCTGTGGCTGCTCACTCCGGGCGGCGAGGTGCGCCGCCTCACCGAGCCGGGCGCGTTCCACGGCGGCCTCCTCGCGGGCGGGACGCTGGTGCTGGCGACGCGTCGCGTGGAGGCACCGGGGACCGTGGTGACGGTACGTCGGGAGGGCGCCGACCCGGTCACCCTCCCGACGTACGCCGAGAAGCCGCCCTTGCGTGCCGACGTGCGGCTGATGCGAGTCGGCGAGCACGACCTGTGCGTCGGCCTGCTGCTGCCACACGGGCATGAGCCCGGGACGGCGCTGCCGGTGCTGATGGACCCCTACGGCGGGCCGCACCACCAAGAGGTGATCAAGGTCCACGACATGTGGCTCGAGCCGCAGTGGTGGGCCGACCAGGGCTTCGCGGTGGTCGTGGCCGACGGCCGGGGCACCGGGTCACGAGGGCCGGAGTGGGACCGCGCGGTCCGGGACGAGCTCGCGAGCGTGACCGTCGACGACCAGGTCGAGGCGCTGCACGCGGTGGCCAAGGAGGTCCCGGACCTCGACCTGTCCCGGGTGGCGATCCGCGGCTGGTCCTTCGGCGGCTACCTGGCCGCGCTCGCGGTGCTCCGGCGACCCGACGTCTTCCACGCGGCCGTCGCCGGCGCGCCGGTGACCGACCAGCGGTTGTACGACACCTTCTACACCGAGCGCTACCTCGGGCACCCGGACGAGGCGCCGGACGTCTACGACCGGAACTCGCTGCTCGGTGACGCCGCGAAGCTCGAGCGTCCCTTGCTGCTCGTACACGGGCTGGCCGACGACAACGTGGTCGCGGCGCACACCCTGCGGCTCTCCGCGGCCCTGCTCGAGGCGGGACGTCCGCACGACGTGCTGCCGCTGTCGGGGGTCACGCACATGACCCCGCAGGAGACCGTTGCCGAGAACCTGCTGCTGCTCCAGCTCGACTGGCTGCGCCGCGCCCTCGCTCGCTGACTCCTCCCTGCGGAGCGGAGTCGACCACGTATGGCAGGCGGGCGGACACGTCAGCAGGCAGGCACGCATGCTGAGGTGTCCGTAGACCTGCTGAAGCGACAGCCTGCTGGAGTGACCTGGCCCGAACCGCCCGGGGTCAGGCGGGGATCAGGTGCTTCTCCTCCGGGAAGTGGCACGCGCCGAAGTGACCGGGGGCCAGCTCGCGCAGCAGCGGGAGCTCGTCCGTGCACCGCTGCTGGGCCTTCGGGCAGCGGGTCCGGAAGACGCAGCCGGACGGCGGGTCGATCGGGCTGGGCAGGTCGCCCTGCAGCAGGATCCGCTCGCGCTGCCGCTCCGTCTTCGGGTCCGGCAACGGAACCGCGGACGTCAGCGCGTGGGTGTAGGGGTGGCGCGGCGACTCGTAGATCTGCTCCGCGTCGGCGATCTCCATGATGCGGCCGAGGTACATGACCGCGATCCGGTCGGAGATGTGCCGCACGACCGACAGGTCGTGGGCGATGAAGATGTACGCCAGCCGGAACTCGTCCTGCAGGTCTTCGAGCAGGTTGACCACCTGCGCCTGGATCGACACGTCGAGCGCGGACACGGGCTCGTCGCAGACGATCAGCTTGGGCCGCAGCGCGATCGACCGCGCGATGCCGATGCGCTGGCGCTGACCGCCGGAGAACTCGCTCGGGTAGCGGTTGTAGTGCTCGGGGTTGAGGCCGACGCGGGCCATCAGGTCCTGGACCTCGGCCTGCACACCGCGAGCCGGCTTGACCCGCTGCACCTTGAACGGCGCAGAGATGATCGACCCGACGGTGTGCCGCGGGTTCAGCGACGAGTAGGGGTCCTGGAAGATCATCTGCATCTCGCGCCGCAGCGGCACCATGTCCTTGCGGGACAGGTTGGTGATGTCGCGGCCCTCGAACTCGATCTTCCCGCCGGTCGGGTCGAGCAGCTTCATCACCGTCCGACCGGCGGTCGACTTGCCGCAGCCGGACTCGCCGACGATGCCCAGCGTCTCGCCCGGCACGATGTCGAAGGAGATCGACTCGACCGCCTTGACGTCGCCGACCTTGCGTCGCAGGACGCCGCCGCCGGTGATTGGGAAGTACTTCTGGACCTGGTCGACGCGCAGCAGAGCGTCGTCGCGCCGCAGCATCTGGCTGGTTCCGGACTCGTCGACGACGGTCACTTCTTCTCCTCCGTGCGAGCGGCACCGTTGGCCTGCGCCCCCGAGCCCTGGCCGGCCTCGACATGCGCGCCCAGGCGCTCGACCGAGATCTCGCGCCGCTGTGCGGAGTCGAGGTGGCAACGCACCGCGTGGTCGGGCGTGATGGGCAGCAGCTCGGGGCGCTCGACGTCGCACCTGTTGTCGGGAACGAGCTCGTGGTACGGGCACCGGGGTCGGAACACGCAGCCCTTCGGCAGCCGGATCAGCGACGGCGGCTGCCCGGGGATCGGCTCCAGCCGCTCACCGCGACCGACGTCCATGCGCGGCACCGACCCGAGCAGGCCCCAGGTGTAGGGCATCTCCGGACGGTAGTAGATGTCGTCGATGCCTCCGCGCTCGACGATGCGGCCGCCGTACATGACGACGACGTCGTCGGCCATGTCTGCCACGACGCCGAGGTCGTGGGTGATCAGCACGATTGCCGTGCCGAACTCCTTCTGCAGGTCGCGCAGGAGGTCGATGATCTGCGCCTGGACGGTCACGTCCAGCGCTGTCGTCGGCTCGTCGGCGATGAGCAGCTCGGGGTCGTTCAGCAGCGCCATGGCGATCATCACGCGCTGGCGCATGCCGCCCGACAGGTTGTGCGGGTAGTCCTTGAGACGGCGGTCGGGGCTGGGGATGCCCACCCGGTCCAGCATCTCGCGAGCCTGCTGGCGGGCCGCTCCCTTTGACACGTCCTGGTGAACGAGGACGGCCTCGGCCAGCTGCTTGCCGATCGTGTAGAACGGGTGAAGCGAAGACAGCGGGTCCTGGAAGATCATCGCCATCCGCTTGCCGCGCAAGGTCCGCACCTGCTCGGGGCGGGCGGAGATCAGCTCCTCCCCGTCGAGGAGGACCTCGCCGGACACCGTCGCCGTCTTGCGGTTGATCAGACCCATGATCGCCTGGGATGTCACCGACTTGCCGGAGCCGGACTCGCCGACGATCGCGAGGGTCTCGCCCTTGTTGACCGCGAAGTCGACGCCGTCGACGGCGCTGACCACCCCGTCCTCGGTGGGGAAGGAGACCCTGAGGCCCTTGACGTCGAGGAAAGCTCCGTTCATGCCAGCCTGGCTCAAGCCAGCCTCACCCTCGGGTCGATGACGGCGTACAGGATGTCGACAACCAGGTTGGCGACGATGACGAACGTGGACGCGATCAGCACGGTGGCGGTGATGATGGGCAGGTCGGCCTGGACCACCGAGTCCACGGACAGCCGGCCCAGACCGGGAAGGTTGAAGACGAACTCGGTGATGACGACGCCGCCCAGCAGGATCGACAGGTCCAGGCCGGCGGCCGTCACGATCGGAGTCAGCCCGGCGCGCAGGCCGTGCTTGCCGATGACCGTCCGCTCCTTGAGGCCCTTCGCCCGGGCAGTCCGGATGTAGTCCTCGCCGAGGGTCTCCAGCATCTGGTTGCGGGTGAGCCGGGCGTAGAAGGCGGCGTAGACCAGGGCCAGCGTGATCCAGGGCAGGATCAGTCCGGTGAACCACTGTCTTGGGTTCTCGACCAGGGGCACGTAGCCCTCGAAGCCGATCAGACCCCAGCGGATCTGGATGAAGAAGATCAACAGTAACCCGATGAAGAAGGTGGGGAACGAGTAGCCGACCAGGGACAGGCCCATGATTAATCGGTCCTGCCACTTGCCCCGCCGCAATGCGGCGATGATGCCGACGCTGACCCCGACGACGATCCAGATCACGAAGGCACCGAGCACCAGCTGCAGCGTCACCGGGAAGTGCCGGGTGACGAGGGTCGTGACGTCCTCCTGCCGGTCGAACGAGTAGCCGAGGCAGGGCACGTCGCAGTCGAACGTCGCGGTGCCGGAGCCATACGTACGGCCGGCGAAGATGCTCTTGACGAAAACGGCGTACTGCTCGTACAGCGGCTTGTCGTACCCGAGCCGCTTCCGGTTGGCCTCAACCACCTGTTCCGTGCAGCGCTGGCCGCAGGTGAGCCGGGCCGGATCCGCCGGCAGGGCCGCGAAGAGCAGGAAGACGATCATGCTCATGGCGACGAGCATGAGGATCATCGCGATCACTCGCCGCACGATGTAGGCACCCATGCCCGCTCCTCAACGCTTGGTCCGTGCCCGGCGGCGCGTAGTGCCCGGCGCCACGGGGCCGATCTGACGATAGGACTGATCGAGCCACTCCGCACGACCGGGGGGCGGATGACTCCGCCCCCCGGTCGGTCACCGCACCGCCCTGACG
>JBOGDX010000072.1:0-9723 GCA_050743225.1 Actinomycetes bacterium
GCCGCGCCCCGACCGACGTGCCGCGCCTGCTGGCCGACGCCGCCCACCTGCCACTCGCGGACGCCACCGCCGACGTCGCCGTGCTCGCGTTCGTGCTGTTCCTGCTGCCCGACGCCCGTGCCGCCGTCGCCGAGGCCGCGCGGATCCTGCGGCCCGGCGGGTGGCTGCTCGCCGCCACGTGGGGCAGCCAGGACGGCACCGGAGCCGACGTCGTCGTCCGCGAGGAGCTCGACGCGGCCGGAGCGCCCGCGTTCGTGGCACCGCCGCGGTCCGACGAGCTCACGGACACCCCCGACCGGGTGGCGGCCCTCCTCGGCGCCGTCGGGCTCGACGGCATCACGACCACCTCGCGGCCGTTGGACGCGGAGTTCGACCCCACTTCGGCGCTGGCGATGCGCACCGGGGCCGGCACCCTCGGCTGGCGGTACGCCCGTCTGGACCCGGCCGCACAGGCCGCGGTCCGCCGGCGGGCCGCGGCCCGCCTCGCCGAGCTGCCCGCCGAGGAGTTCGTCGACCGCTCCGAGGTCCTGCTCACCACCGCCCGGAGGCCCTGACAGGAGCGCCGCCGCGGCGTACCGTCACGGCCGGAGGTGGGCGCCGGTGGCCGACGGAACGCAGCCCAGCGCCATCGACGGCCTGCTCGCCGAGGCGCGCACCGGCCTGGACCGCGTCCACCCGCACGAGCTGGCCGCCGCAGTCGCCGACGGTGCCCTCGTCGTCGACATCCGCCCGGTGGAGCAGCGACTCCGCGACGGCGACCTTCCCGGCGCCATCGTCATCGACCGCAACGTCCTCGAGTGGCGCCTCGATCCGACCTGCCAGCACCGCATCGCCGAAGCCACCGGTTTCGGCGTCCGGGTCGTCCTGGTGTGCAACGAGGGCTACGGCTCCAGCCTGGCCGCGGCAACCCTGCGCCGACTGGGGTTGCGGCGCGCCACCGACCTCGCCGGTGGCTTCCAGGCATGGCTGGCACGCGTACCGCAGCCCAGAACCGACATGGGTTCTCAGAACGTCAGCGGACCCGCTCGGCCTTGACGACCACGGCAACTGCGACCGACTCGTGCCGGGCTTCGGGGATCAGCCGTCGCATCAGGCTGATCAGCTGCTCGGGGAAGAGCGGGTAGAGCGCGCAGTCGTCGATGCCCATTGGCTCGCGGTGCACGATGTCGACGTCGCGGAACCCTGCTCGCTCCAGCTTGCGGACGATGTCGGTCTCGGAGAGGGCCCCGGCGACGCACCCGGCCCAGGCCGCGGGCTGGGTGAGGACCTCGGGTGGCAGGCCGTCCTGGTCCACCGTGAGGTCGGAGATGCAGAGCCGGGCGCCGGGGCGCAGCACGCGGGCACACTCGGCCATCACGCGTGCCTTGCGCGGTGAGAGGTTGACCACGCCGTTGGAGATGACCAGGTCCACCGTTGAGCCCGGCAGCGGGATCGCCTCCATCTCGCCGAGCACCGTCTCCACGTTGCCCAGCCCCGCCTCGCGGGCCGAGCCGCCGGTGCGCTCGAGCATCTCGGGGAGGAAGTCGAGGGCGATCACCCGGCCGGTGGGCCCGGTGCGCCGGGCGGCGAGGATGGTGTCGATGCCGCCGCCGCAGCCGAGGTCGAGGACGGTCTCGCCCGGCCGGATGCCGGCAAACCGCAGGTGGTTGGCCACACCGAGGGCGCGTTGCACCGCGGACGCGGGCAACTCTGCGAGCTCCTCGGGGCTGTAGAGCCTGCGCGCCACGGCCTCGGTGCTCGCGGGGACGTTGCGGTACGCGTCTCGCACCAGGTCCTTGACCTCGGCGCTGTGCAGCAGGTCCTGGCTCATGGCTCGAGCTCCTCGAGGGTCTGGCTGAGGCGCCGCAGCACGTCGTCGGGGATGTCGTCGCGGCGCGCGTCAGCGAGGAACTGACGCAGCTCGCGGGCGAACTCGAGCTCGCCGCAGCAGCGGCGGCAGCGGTCGAGGTGCTCCTCGATCGCCCCGCGGGTCGCCGCGTCGACGGTGGCGTCGAGGTACTCCCACAACCGCCTTGTCGCTTCGGAGCAGCTGATCATCGCCGTCCCTCCCGGAGCAGGCCGGTCTCCTCGGCGTAGTCCCAAATCTGTTTCTCGAAGAGCTTGCGGCCTCGGTGTAGTCGGGCGAGGACGGTCCCGAGGGGTGCCCCGAGCATGCCCGCCACCTCCCTGGCGAGATAGCCGTCCATGTAGACGAGCACCACGGGAGTGCGGTAGAGCTCGGGCAACCGCATCAGCACCGCGCGTACGTCATCCCGGTCGAACTCACCGAGGAAGTCCAGGTGCAGCGAGTCGGAGTAGGGGAACGGGTCCTCGTAGGCGATCGTGCGGAACAGCGAGAACTCCTCGATCTCGTCGAAGTCCACCTCGTCCGGTCGCCTGGCCCGGGCCCGGCTGCGGTCACGGCAGCAGTTGACCAGGATGCTCGTCAGCCAGGCTGGTGCGGCGGTCGGGTCCTTGAGCTGGTCGTACCGCTGGAATGCCTTGAGCAGACAGTCCTGCACGGCGTCCTCGGCATCGTCACCCGTCAGCCGCCGGGCGAGCGAGTACAGCCGGGGGAGCTGTTCCCGGGCCAGCACCCGGAAGCTCTCCCCGCCGTCCGCTCGCGGGGCGGCCACTCTCACCTCTGACCCGACGTCCAGCACCGGCACACTTCTCTGACGATTCTCGAGGCCCCGCTATTGCACTGTTGCACGACTCACGTGCGGTGGGCCTCAGCGGATCTCGAGGCACGTGGTCACGGGGACCCTGTTGGCCAAGCAGTCCCGCACCGGTGACGTGTTCTGCACGTACTGGCACAGTTCGGTCAGCTGGTCCGGGGTCGCGTTGGGGCTCGAGACGCGCCGGCGTTGGCGCGGATCGCGGTGAAGCCAGCGCGCGGCCCGGCCAGCCCGAGGAACGTGCGTACGTCGAGGTCGCCCTCGATCTCGTAGTCCATGGACGTGAGCTCGATCCCACGCGCCGCCGCGTTGGCCACGTAGCCGACCGCGTAGCAGAAGCCCAGCGCCTGGAGCAGCAGCTCCACTGCGTTGGGGCCCTTGTTTCGCCCCAGCAGGACGGGTGGCTCGTCGCCCTTGAGGTGGAACGGCTCATCCCGTGTCGTGTCTTCCTGGCCCGCCTGCACGAACCCGCCGATCTCACCCCGGTTGTGGGTGCCCCCGTCCCACCGGCTCGACGCCCGGAAAGTGAACGTCCCCAGGACAGGGTCCGCCTCGACGGCAGCGACGGTGGACAGCAGCTGGTCGACGTCGATCCCGTTGCGGATGGTCACGGTCTCGGTCATTGCCCTCACCCTCTCGACAGTGCGTCGACGACACCAATGGAGACGACAGGAAGGGAGGGGCTATTGCGTACGGCCGTTGCGTCGGCGCGCATGCATTACTGCGGCGGGCGAGGGCGTCCTCAGTGCAGGGGGAGGTCTGTCGGACAGGAGGAGTCCCCGATGACTGCGGTGGATGTCGACGAGCTGACTGCGAAGGTCCGGGCGATGTACCGGCAGGTGGCCGAGGAGCCACGCGGCGCGTACCACTTCGAGATCGGACGATCGGTCGCCGAGCGACTCGGGTACGACGCCGACATGCTGGACGGGGTCCCTGCCGAGGCGATGGAGTCCTTCGCCGGAGTCGGCCAGTTCTTCGACCTGGCTGCCGTTATCGAGGGCGAACGGGTCCTCGACATGGGCAGTGGTTCCGGGACTGACGCGTTCGTCGCCGCCGCGCTCGTCGGCCCGTCGGGCCTGGTCGTCGGCGTCGACTTCACTGCCGAGCAGCTGGCGAAGGCGCGGCGTATCGCCGGCGAGGGAGGTCTGCAACACGTCGAGTTCCGCCAGGGTCGCATCGAGAGCCTGCCGGTGGACGACGGAACCTTCGATTGCGTGATCTCCAACGGGGTCATCAACCTCAGCCCGGACAAGGACGCGGTCTTCCGCGAGGCGGCGCGTGCCCTGCGCCCGGGTGGCCGGCTCGCCCTCGCCGACATCGTCAGCGAACGCCCGCTGACCGAGGCGATCACCTGCGACGCCGAGTTGTGGGCGTCGTGCATCGGCGGCGCCACCCAGGTCGACGCCTACCGGGCGAGCATCGAGGACGCGGGCCTGCGAGTCGAGTCGATGCGCGACCACCCGGAGTACCAGTTCCTTTCCGGCTCGGCCCGGGGCGCGACCAACACCTACGGCATCAAGAGCATCTCGTTGCTGGCGGTCAAACCCGGCTGAACGTGACGGGTCGTTCGTTAGCGGAACTAATGAAGTATGATGTCGTCATGGCGACGACGACCGGGACCACGGAGCTGGCGAGCGTCCTGCGGGTCTCGGTCATGAGACTGGCCCGTCGGTTGCGCGCCGAGCGGCCCGACGCGAGCCTTAGCCTCACCCAGATCGCGGCCCTCGGCACCCTCGACCGGCACGGGCCGCTTACGCCGCGCGAGCTCGCCGACCACGAGAGGGTCCAGCCGCCGTCGATGACCCGGGTGCTTGCCGGCCTCGGGGAGCGCGGCCTCATCGCCCGCACCCCACACGAGAGCGACGGCCGCCAGCACCTGGTCTCGCTGACCGAGCAGGCCCGCGATCTCCTGCGCGAGGACCGACGCCGCCGTGAGGCCTGGCTGGCCCAGCGCTTGACGGAGCTCAGCCGCGAGGAGCGCGACGTGCTGCGCGCCGCCGCACCGATCATCGAGCGGCTGACCCGCCTATGAGCCCGACCTTCCGTTCGCTGCACAACCGCAACTACCGCGTCTACTACGCCGGTGGTGTCGTCTCGAACGTTGGCACCTGGATGCAGCGGGTCGCCCAGGACTGGCTGGTGCTGCAGCTCTCCGGCAACGACGGCGTCGCGCTCGGAGTCACCACCGGCCTGCAGTTCCTGCCGATGCTGCTGTTCGGACCGTGGGGCGGCATGCTCGCCGACCGTTACTCCAAGCGCCGCCTCCTCGTGATCACTCAGGGGTTCATGGGCACCGTCGCCCTGGTCCTCGGCGTGCTGGTCCTCACCGACACGGTCGTCGTCTGGCACGTCTACGTGCTGGCGTTCATGCTCGGTCTCGGCACGGCGCTGGACAACCCGACCCGCCAGTCCTTCGTCGTCGAGATGGTCGGCAGGGACGACCTGCCCAACGCCGTCGGCCTCAACAGCGCGTCGTTCAACCTCGGCCGGGTCATCGGGCCGGCGCTCGCCGGGTTGCTCATCGAGGTCTTCGACACCGGACCGGTGTTCCTGCTCAACGCGCTGTCCTTCGTCGCGGTCATCTTCGCGCTGTCCCGGATGCGCGCCGACGAGCTCGCGCCGTCGCCACGCGCCGGCCGGGGGCGCGGGCAGGTGCTCGAGGGCATCCGGTACGTCCGCAGCCGGCCCGACCTGGTGATGGTCATGGCGCTGGTGTTCTTCGTCGGCACGTTCGGTCTCAACTTCCAGCTGACCACCGCTCTGATGGCGACCGAGGTCTTCGACAAGGGGGCCGGTGAGTTCGGGCTGCTCGGCTCGATCATGGCCGTCGGGTCGCTGGCCGGCGCGCTGCTGGCCGCCCGTCGCGGCCGGCCGCGACTGCGACTGCTCCTCGGCGCCGCGCTGGCCTTCGGCGCGGTGGAGGTGGTGGCCGGGCTCATGCCGACGTACGTCCTCTTCGCACTGACCCTGATACCCGTCGGGGTGACCGCCCTTACCTTCATCACCGCCGCCAACTCCACCATGCAGCTCGGCGTCGACCCGGTGATGCGCGGGCGGGTGATGGCGCTCTACATGGCGGTGTTCTTCGGCGGCACACCCCTCGGGGCCCCCCTCGTGGGTGCGGTTGCCGAGGCGTTCGGCGCCCGGTGGAGCATCATCCTCGGTGGTCTCATCTCGGCAGGCGCGGCCGTCGTGGCGGGCCTCGTGCTCGCGCGCCACGAGGGGCTGCAGATCCGCGGCGAGCTGTTCGGGGTGCCGCGGCGCAGCCTGCGCGAGGAGCACATGACCGACGCCATGTCCCAGCGCTAGGGCGGTGGCCTGTGTCGGCGGGGCGGGACAGGATGGGCCCATGACGCCTGACGACTTCCTGGCCAACCTGCGCCGAGACGCCGACCGGATGGCCGAGCTCGCGCCGCAGGGCTACGGCGCTCCGGTGCCCGCCTGCCCGGGCTGGACGGTGCTGGAGGCGCTGGTCCACACCGGCGAGGTCTACTCGCACAAGGTCGCGTGCATGCGGCTCCCGGGCGGCCCGCAGACCACCGACGACTGGGACCACGGACCGGCCGACGGGCAGGACGCGGCCGCCTGGTTCCGCGAGCGGCTGGACGAGCTGACGACGGAGCTGACGAGTCGCGGTCCCGCTGCCGCCGCCTACACGTGGTACGAGCCGGACCAGACGGTCGGCTTCTGGTTCCGGCGGATGGCCCAGGAGACCGCCGTGCACCGGGTCGACGTGGAAAGCGGCTTCGACGCGGTGACGCCGGTGTCCGACGACCTCGCCGTGGACGGCATCGACGAGGTCCTCGACTGGTTCCTGAGCTACCGGAACGAGGACGTCGGGCCGGACGGGCCGGGGCGGGGCACCGTCGCCGTGCGCACCGGCGACCACATCTGGCGGACGACGCTGACCGCCGACGAGGCGGTGCTCTCGCGCGACCCCGGCCCGGCCGACGCAGTGGTGAGCGGGGAGCCCTCCGAGCTGCTGCTGTGGCTGTGGGGCCGCCGCCCCGACGGCGCCGTGGTGCGGGAGGGCGACGAGGAGCTGTTGCGGGCCTTCCGCGAGCGGCTGCGCGTCGTCACCCAGTAGGCGCGACGTTCCATGCCCTTTGATGTCGTCGTCGCCGGGCTGGGCGGGTTCGGCAGCTCCGCAGCGCACCAGCTGGCCCGCCGTGGCCTGCACGTACTCGGCGTCGACCCGCGGCCTGGCGGGCACGCCGAGGGGTCCAGCCACGGCGAGTCGCGCATCGTGCGACAGGTCTACTTCGAGGGCGCGTCGTACGTCCCACTGCTGCGCCGGACGTACGAGCTGTGGGCCGGGCTCACGCGCTCCGACGGCTCGCCGATGCTGCGCCTCACCGGCGGGCTGTTCCTCGGCGCGCCCGGCACCCGGGTGCTCGCCGGCAGCGTCGCGACCGCCGAGGAGTGGGGACTGGACCACGAGGTCCTCGAGGCCGACGAGGTCGCCCGACGGTTCCCGGCGCTGCGCCCGCCGGTTGGGATGCTCGGGCTGTACGAACCGCACGCGGGGGTGGTCGGTCCCGAGCAGGCGGTGCTGGCGCAGCTCGGGCTCGCCGCCGCGGCCGGTGCCGAGCTGTGCCATGACGAGGCCGTCACCGGGTGGACCGCGACCGCGAACGGGGTCCGGGTCACGACCACCCGGCGATCGCTGGACGCGGGCGCCTTGGTGCTCGCGCCCGGCCGCTGGGCGCCGGACCTGCTCGGCGGACTCGGCCTGCCCCTCGTGGTCGAGCGGCGGCTCCAGCTCTGGTTCAAGCCCTCGGCACCGGCGGACTTTGCGCCCGGACGGATGCCGGTCTGGATCTGGGACACCGCCGACGGAACGTCGCTCTACGGCTCACCGGCGGTAGGCCCCGACGGCGACGTCAAGGCCGCCGTGCACTTCTCCGCGTCGCGGCCGCCGGACGCGTGGACCCCCGAGATGGTGGCGGACACGCTGGCCGGGCTCTTCCCGGGCCTGGGCGCCGAGCACGTGCGGTCGGCCGAGTGCTGGTACACGCTCACCCCCGACCAGCACTTCGTCGTCGGCCGTCATCCCGGCGCCGAGCGCGTCGTGCTGGCGTGCGGCTTCTCGGGGCACGGCTTCAAGTTCACGCCGGTGCTGGGCGAGGTGATCGCCGACCTCGTGACCGACGGCTCGACGACGTACGACCTGTCGCTGTTCGACCCGCGGAGGTTCGCCGGGTGAGGCTGTTCGTCGCGCTCGCGCCGCCGCGGGAGGTGCTCGACGACGCCGACCGCGCGCTCGCGCCGGTACGCGAACGGTGGCCGGACCTGCGGTGGGTGCCGTCGACGCGGTGGCACCTGACGCTGGCGTTCTACGGAGAGGTGCCCGACGCAAAGGTCGCCGGCACCGCGGAGATGCTGGTGCGGCGGCTGGCCGGGCACGCGCCGGTCGAGCTGCGGCTGCGCGGCGCCGGCCAGTTCAGCCGGCGGGCGCTGTGGCTGGGGCTGGACGGCGAGGTCAGCGGGCTGCGCCGACTGGCCCGGGCGGTCACCTTCGAGCGGCGGCCCTACCGGCCGCACCTGACCGTGGCCCGGCTGCGCGGCGGGGTCGACGCGGCGCCCGCGGTCGAGTCCCTGTCGGCGTATGAGGGACCGCCCTTCGTGGCCTCGACGGTGCACCTGGTGCGGTCCCGGCTGGGACCCCTCCCGGCGTACGACGACGTCGCGGTCTTCACCCTCGACCACCGCCCGTAGGGTCGCGGACGTGGACCCGAGGACCAGGCGCCGCGTGGTGCTCGGCGCGCTGGTGCTGCTGATCCTCCTGGTGGCTGTCGGCGCGGTGGTATGACCGCCGCCCGGGCCACCCGCATCGTCTTCGCCGCCAACGGCCTGCTGTTCGCCACCTGGGTGTCGCGCATCCCCGCGGTCCGCGACGACCTCGGCGCGGACGAGCGCGGCCTCGGTTTCGCCCTGCTGTTCATCGCGGTCGGCTCGCTGCTGGCGATGCCGCTGTCGGGGCGCCTGGTGTCGTGGCTGGGTGCTCGTGCGGTGCTCGCCATCTGCGTCGTCGTGTGCGCTCTGGCCTACCCGGCGCTCGCCCTCGCGCCCGACCTGATCGTGCTCGCCGCGGTGCTGTTCGTGATCGGTGCCGGGGTCGGGGTGTGGGACGTCGCGATGAACGTCTCCGGCCACGTGGTCGAGCGCGACGAGGGCCGCGACCTGATGCCCGGCTTCCACGCCGCGTGGAGCATCGGCACGGTCATCGGGGCAGGGATCGGCGCGCTCGCCGCCCGCGGGGACGTCGACCCCGCCGCGCACTTCGCGGCCGTCTGCGCGGTGGTCGGCGCTGCGGCCGTCGGCGCCGTACGGGTCATGCCGGAGGGCACCGAGGAGCCCGGCATGGGGGACACCGCCGAGGGCGAGCACCATGTGGCCTCGCCCGCCGGCCCGCTGATCCGGGACCCGCGGGTGCTCGGCCTGGGGGCGATGACCTTCTGCGCGGCGTGGGCGGAGGGTTCGGCCAACGACTGGCTCGCGTTGATGCTTGCCGACGACCGCGGTGCCTCCGGGGCGCTGGCCGCTGCGGGCTTCGCGGTGTTCGCCACGGCGATGACCGTCGGGCGGCTGGCCGGGACACCGGTGGTGGCCCGGCTCGGACGGGTGCGGACACTGCGGGCCGGCGCCGTCCTGGCGGCGGCTGGAGTCGTCGCCGTCGTCGCCATCCCGGTGCTCGCCGTGAGCTACGTGGGAGCGTTGCTGTGGGGACTCGGCATCGCCGTCGCGTTCCCCCTCGCCATGACGGCCGCGGGGGAGACCCCGGGCCGCGGGCCGTCGGCGATCGCCACCGTCGCGACCATCGCCTACGCCGGGTTCCTGGTGGGCCCGCCGTTGGTCGGGACGGTCGCCCACCAGGTCGGCCTCGACAACGCGCTGTGGGTGGTCGTCGCACTGACCGCTGGGATGCTCGCGCTGGCCGGCACGGCCGGCGGCCCTCGCAGCGTCGCGGCGCGCCGGAGCGTGCGAGGCTGATGGTGTGCCCGAGGACCTCGACGGCGCCTTGACGGCGCTGCGGCCGCTGCTGGTAGAAATGCGGTCGCTGTTG
>JBOGDX010000073.1:0-3991 GCA_050743225.1 Actinomycetes bacterium
GGATCCACGTGGTCGAGGAGGCCCGGCACATGCGCTTCGCCCGCGAGGAGATCGTGCGGCGGGCGCCGTCACTGTCCCGGGTGGAGCGTGCCCACCAGCGGGGGGTGCTCGCGACTGTCGCTCTGGTTATCGTGCGGTCGCTGGTGCACCCGGATGTCTACGCCGCGGTGGGTCTTGATGTCCCTGCGGCCGTGCGCGCCGCGCGCTCGAACGAGGCGTACGCCGAGCGGCTGAGGTCCGCGGCCGGCCCCTTGGTCGGGATGCTCCGGGACGCCGGACTCATCGGCGGGCCGTCCGAGCTGCTGTGGCGGCGCGCCGGGCTGCTGTGAGCTGTTGCCGGATCATTTCTCGGCATGCTGCGGACCTCAAATGCGTTCGATGTACGTCAGCTCCGCACCTTCGGCTGCGTCGGCCGTCGGGGGTCTGGTTCCCGTTAGGGTTGGCGCACCGGGAGGGCTCGCCTAGAGGCCGATGGCGGCGGTCTTGAAAACCGCTAGGACGGGTGACCGTTCTCGTGGGTTCGAATCCCACGCCCTCCGCTCTGACCTGCATAAACACGTCAATCTCCTTTCCTGTGGATGATCGCCGATCGGTCGTCTCGAGCCGTTGCGGCAACATTGAGGCAACATCACGACGTCGGGCCGTCCGACGCGAGGCCCAGCGTGGCCGCTATCGCCTCGGCTGCGTCTCGCGCGACGGCAGGGACGACGTGGGTGTAGAGGTCGGCGGTGATGCCAATCGTGCTGTGTCCGAGCCGCTCACTGACGACCTTCATCGCCACACCAGCGGCAAGAGCGAGGCTGGCACTCGTGTGGCGCAAATCGTGGAACCTGATCACCGTGAGCCCAGCCGACACGGATGCTGCACGAAAGCGCCGGCTGACGCCCTCCGGCTGGAGCATCGTGCCGTTCTCGCGGGCGAAGACGAGATCCTGGCTCTGGTAGGCGGGGCCCCAGTTCTCGCGTTCCTCATGCTGACGCAGCCGGTGTGCGCGCAGGACATCCACGGTGAGCGCGTCGAGCCAAACGATCCGGATGCCTGACCGGGTCTTCGGCGGTCCGACGTGGACCCGGCCTGCGAGCTCGACGGCGGCGCGATTGACCCGGAGGAAGCCCCGGTCGAGGTCGATATCAGCCCACAGCAGCGCGCAGAGCTCACCGCGGCGCATCCCCGTCACAACTACGACGTGATAGAGGGCATACAGCCGGTCCTTGTGCACGCTGTCCAGGAACGTCGCGACCTGCTCCGCAGTCCAAATGGTGGCTGGTCGGCTGCGTTCAGCAGGCAGCTCGACATGCTGGGTCGGGTTGTGCGAGATCAGCCTGCGGCGCACAGCGTCGTTCAGCGCCACGCGGAGTGTCGAGTGGATGCGTCGAACAGTTGCCGGCGACAGTGACCTCCTTGCGCGCGGGCGCGCCAGCTCGTTCAGCATCAGGTCGATCTGACGGGGGCGCAGGTCGCGAAGAGGGATGTGGCCGAGCAGCGGCGCGAGGTAAAGGCGAATGTGCTCGCGGTAGGACTTCAGAGTCGACGGCCGCAGCGCGCGCCTGGATGAGATCCATTCTTCGAGGTACTCCGCGACGGTGGCTCGAGTCTCGACGTCAACGCCACCTTGCATGTCCTCGAGACAACGCTGCAATGCGAGCATCGCCGCCCGCTTGCTAGCGAAGCCAGCCCTGGTGATCTGCCGTCGCTCGCCGGTGCCGTCCCGACCCAGGTCAACAAGGAACCCCCACGAGCCTCGGCATCGGTGCGGAGCCCAGTCGCCCTCTTCTGTCCGGGGACACTTTCGGGTGTGCCGCTGACGGACGTGCCCTCGCTTCATCGGCTTGGTCGTTCCACCTCGACACCGAGGAGCTCGAGGAGCGGCATGCTCGGCACCTTGATGAGCCGGCCTAGGCGGAGGACTGGTGTGGGCCACTGACCCGTTCGGACGAGCTCGTAGGCGCAGCTGCGACCGAGCCCGAGGACCTCGGCAGCGGTCGGTAAGTCCACCACGGGAGGAAGATCGAGCAGATCGTCGCGAGTCACGATTCGGCCCCTTCTCGGTCGGCGGCGAGGTAGGGATTGAGAACCGCCCGCAGGGCGGCCAGGTCGATTCGTAACTCACCGTGAGGTGACGTGGTGGGCAGCTGGCCCAACAGCGCCGCTTGCTTCACAGCAGTTGTGTCCACGCGGAGGAGGCGGCCGGCGTCCTCGAACGTCATCGAGTCTCTCGGTTCCGGCGCTTCGTCCGGTTCGTACCGGTTCATGCCGTGCAGTCTTGCACAGAACACAACTACTCGTCTAGACGAGTTGAGGTTTTGAATGGGGGAGAGCCGCGAATACCTGAATCTGCAGGCCCGCACTGATCTGATGGATCACGCTCTCCCGGGCGGGACCAGCGTCGAGTCGTCCGGATCTCCGCTAACTCTCGGGCGCCGCCAACGTTGGGCGCGATCGATGGCGACGTTGCGTTGGGGCGGCGCCATGTAGTTGCGCCTCCCCCGAACAGGTTTTCGTCGGCCCGCCCGATTGGTGTGGTCGTTCACGCCCCAATCCGACCCGCGACGGCCGATGCACCGCAGGCGATCAAGTCAGTGGCCGTCAGGCACCGATACCAGAGTGGGGCGGTCGAGGAGTCGACCATGACATCCGTGAACTCGTGCTCCTCGAGAAGCTGTCCGACGCCGAGGTGACCCGGAAGCACCCGATTTCGACATCCGTAGCTCGTCCCCAGGCAGCTCGAAAGTTCAACGGCGCGGCCGACGGACGCGATGCAGTGTCCGGGGCCCGGGAGAGGATGGGCGGATGCGCCCCGAGAACGCAGCGGTCACCGCCCGCAGCCCGCGCGTTGCGCTCGTCCTACCCACCGGCGCCGAGCACCAGGAGGTGACCGGAGGGCCGGTCGCGGTGCTCGAACGCGCACTCGAGTGGATGGGTCGGATGTGGGGCGGCCGGTACATGCTCGCCGTCCCCGACGACGGGCTGCACGACGGACGGGACGGGACGCCGCCGGTGTTCCGTCGACTGCTGCAGGTGTACGACCCGGACCTGGTGCTGCCATGGCGCCCGACGCTCGGCGCGCTGGCCGCGCACGACGAGGCGGCCGCCCACGACCTTATGGCGGCTCGCGCGGCGCAGCGCGGCGCGGTCCCGACCAATCCGGACTTGCAACTCACCCGGGGGCCGGACGTAAGTGACCTCGTGCCGGAGCTGGCCGACCCGTTCTCGGTCCAGGCGGTGACGACGTATGTCGGCACTACGGATACCGACAGCACGGACGCCGACAGCACGGACGCCGACAGCACGGACGCCGACAGCGGGGGCGCGGACCAGCCGGCTGCGGACCCTTCGAGCTCAGCGACCGCGCCAGTGCCGCCGACACCTGGGCGGCCGCCGCTCCCGGCGTTCCCAGAACCACCCGGCGTCCCACGGCACGCTCACCATCACCAGACGGAACCGCCTGCCCCACTGGCGACGCTCGCAGCGCTGACCGTCCACCCCAGCTACGGCGCACTTGCTCGCCCGCAGCCCCCGTTGAGCGCCGGGGAAGGGCTCCAGCACTTCCTCGCACGGCAGATCCTCAACCTCGACCTGACCTCGTTCGACGCATGGACCCGGATGATCACCAAGATCAGGCTCGGCGTCACCGGCAGGGCCGCAGGAGACGCGACGTTGGACCTTCCGGGCGAGCAGGTCGGCACCGACGAGGTCGATCCACACGACATCGGCCTCCTGCTCACCGTGGCGATGACCGGTTCGGTGTACCGCTCGGACCCGCCGAGCTGGGCGCAGACGCAGGCGCTGGCCCGGACCCCGATGCCCAGGTCCGGGACGGGGCTCTCGTCGCTGACCTACCAGTTCGCTCCGGCGCCATTCCTCGTCGTCGTCGGCGACTCCGTCGAGGATGCCTGCCTCTACCTATGCTGGCAGCGCCTGTACGGCGAGGAGTTCACCGCGTGGCTACCGAGCAGCGTGCTGGCCTTCGCGGCAGATACCGCGGACAGCG
>JBOGDX010000073.1:4001-9678 GCA_050743225.1 Actinomycetes bacterium
GCCACAGCCAGCTCCGCACCGGACGGCGAGCTTCCGGTCACCGGCGTCGCGGCGGAAGGCGATGGTGAGCAGCACGACGTGGCCGATGGAGTCGCTGGCACCATCAGTGTCGCCCACCAGCCCGCGCCGACGATCGAGGACCTCGCCGAGCTCCTCGTCGAGCTGGTGCGCGACATGGTCGGCGACGTCGTCGAGCCCGTCTGGGACTCCGGATGGCTGACCTCGTTCAGCCATGACCCGGGCACCCTCGAGACACTTCGGCCCGTCCTCGCCGCCACCCACTACAACCCGACCGTGAACGAGCGGTTCACAAGCCTGTCCGTCGTCGCCCCGGACCGGCTCCCAACACCACCGCCGCCGCCCGGCCGCGTCGCGGCCAGCGACGTGTTCGACGCCGCGGTCCCCGTGCTCATCGACGACGTGGGCGTCGTCTCGCAGTCCCTCCGCTCCCCCGTGCCCGGCCTGCTCATTCGGGCCGGCAGCCCCCAAGCAGGGTCTCTGCTGGGCAACTGGATCGCCGACGTGACCGTCGGTCGATGCCGGCTGCCAGCGCATCCGCGTGCGGCAGCAGCCGCTGAGGTGGACGAGGCGATGGTGTCCGAGGGACTTGTCCGCGTCGGCCGCACCGGAACCAGCTGGGTCGCCGTCTCTGACCGGCGCGTTCCCGGCGACGTCGATGTCCACCACGCACTGAACCCAGTGACCCTTTACGATCCTGACCTGCCCCGCCTGCTGGACGCGGTCTTGCCGGACGGCTGGACGTGGCAGTTGTCGGACGCGGGCCGCTACTACCAGGGATTCACCGAACGAGCCGGCGGCCTGCCGGCGCTGCTCGAGCTGCTGCGGGACCCGGTCACGAACTCCGTCCTGCGAGCCTTCCGTACCACCAACGCGCGAGGGCGGCAGCTCGGTCTGGAGCTCAAGGACCGTCGCCGCTACCTCAGCTTCGGCGACCTGCTGGCCGCCGCGACGTCCGCGACGTCCGCGACTTCCCAACCGGCACCCGGGACAGCCTCGGCAGTCACGGCAGGCGAACTCGTCGAACGGATTCGCCAGACGGTGGACGTGCTGGTCCGCGGGGACATGCTCACCCGTGGACTCGTCGTGAAGTGCGACCGGTGCCGCCACGGCAGCTTCCAACCGTTGGCCGACCTTGGTCGCACGTTCCGCTGCCCGCGATGCGACCACCACGGGGTGCTCGACTCGACCACCTGGCTGCCGCCGGAAACCACCGGCCCCATTTGGCACTACCGGCTTGACGAGCTCGTCCGGCACGCCGTCGAGGAGAACGTCGAGGGTCCCGCCCTGACGCTGGCGGCCGTCGGCGCCGACCACCCCTCGGCGCGTCACATGTGGTCGATCGAGCTGTGGAAGGACGGGGAGCAGGCGTGCGAGCTGGACTTCGTCATGTTGGTCGACGGGACGCTGCGCACGGGCGAGGTCAAAACCAACGGCCGGCTCGGCAGAACGCGAAAGGAACGCGGGGCGGAGGTCCGCAAGACCATGGCGGGGGCAAGGCTCCTAGGCGCCACCGACGTCGTGTTCGCCACCACCAAGCCGCAGTGGGAGGCGACCTCGGTCGAGGCCATCAGAGCTGTCACCGGGCGCGTCGGGGGGCCGATCATCTGGCAGCTGGACGGCCTGCAATAGCCGACCCGCGAGGGCCGCGACCGGCCTCTTGCGCCAGCCCGACATGTTCGGTGGCGTCACGGCATCGCCCGGCCATGACACGCTGGCCGCATGCCGACGGTCGGAAGTCAGGACGACTTCGAGTTCACCTACATGGCCAAGCTGAAGGCCGACCTGACGCCGCACGGTCTGCTGCTGGACTACGCGCACGACCGCGGCAAGATCGACGTTGGCCTCCAGCCGTACGACGGGCCGCCGGACCGGGACGGGAAAACGGCGGCCCGGCACCGGCCGCGTATGGATGCAGGGCAAGGGTATCCGCGCCACCACCATGACCGCCGACCAGATCGCCGAGGCTACGGAGGTCTCGGTGTCACGGCTACCGCTGGACGACGTCCGGTACTGGTACGCGTCCGCGGACCCCGTGTACCTCGTCGTGTACCTCGAGGCGACGGAGGAGTTCCTCGCCGCCGACATCCGGACCCTCGTCGATGAGCAGCGTGGCGGCGCACCCGGTCTCGCCGAGCTCGCCGACGTCGGCCAGGACACCCTCACGCTCACCGTCCCCGTCGACGCGACCCTCGCGCGTGCGCTGGAGGTGATGCCGACGCATCGGACCATTCGCGCTGATGGGCCGGCGTTCCGCGGGCGTCCGCTCGGTCACCGGTTCGACCCGATGCGCAGCCAGCTCGCCGTCATGCCCCCCGATCTGTTCCAGCGCCTCGTCGACGGGCTGCTGACCGCTCACGACTTCCGCACCGAAACGGTCACGACCCTCATTGCCGGAGACCACGGCGCGGTAGTCGCGACGGTCGGCCGGCTCGGGAGCACCTTCGAGTGGACGGTGCCGCTGTTCACCGAGTACGGCTTCGACGAGCGCAGCGACTGGCGGCACGAGTCGTCACCGTTCTACGCGCATGGCGAGGTCCTTGTCGTCACACAGTCCGATCCCGCAGCCACCCCTGCAGCTGTCGCCACCAACGCCGGCAGCGGCGGCGTCGACAGCTCAGGATGGGCGGGCTTGCTGCGAGACCTACGCCCGCCGGACGCGCCCGCGCTCGTCATGGCCAACGCCCCCGACCATGTGTGCTTCGGTGGGTGGCGCGCTGCCCTCGACGACCTCAGCCTGTTCCCGCTAGGGCTGGGCAGCCTCGCGTTCAGCTTGCTTACCACCACCAACGTGTACCTAGAACTCGTCGACCAGCTCCGCTGGGATCACGTGAACTACCTCTGACACGACGGACCCGCGTCACGCTCACCGAACCCCCCCGTGACGACATGGCGGAACCGGAACTACGTCGCCGGCAGCTCGTAGGTCAAGACGAAGCGGTCAGCCGCGAGGACCGTGTCGCAGACCTCGACGGCTCGCCCCTCAACGTCGCACGCCGTGCGCCTCAGCTCGAAGACCGGCACGCCATCCGCCAGCCGCAAGCTGCGACGTTCCTCCGGCAGGGGGCTGCGCGAACGGACCTCCTCCGTAAACTTCGCCAACCGATGCCCGAGCTCCTCGAGTCGCGCGTAGATACCGCCCGGACCGGTGTACTGCTCAGCCATCGGAGTTCCGGAGGCCAGGTTCCACGGGATGTACGACGTGGCGAGCTCGACAGGTTCGTCATCGACGAAGTACCGGCGCTCTCGTACAAGCACTGCGGTTCCACGCCGGAGCTTGAGCAACACGGCGACGTCGTTCGGACAACGGTCCTTCCGGACATCGATCACCTCGACGCTCGGTGTGTGCCCGGCGGTCTCGGTCTCCGCGTGGAAGGCGGCCTTGCCGGCATCGCGATGACGTCGGGCGAACCGGTCGTGCGCGAGTCGTCGTACCGGTTGCCGCAGTCGAACGAACGCGCCTCTGCCGTGTTCCACCTGGATGAGACCCTCGGTCCGCAGGACCGCGATGGCCTGGCGGACCGTTCCGCGGGCGGCCCGGAAACGGTTCATGAGTTCCGTCTCGGACGGAAGCCGGTCCCCCGGAACGAGCCGGCCGGAGCGGACGTCCTCGCGGAGCAGGTCCGCGAGCTGCCGGAAAACCGGCCGGTCGCTCGTCGGGTCGATTCGGTCCGGCACCACTGCTCCTACACTCGACTAAACGTCCAGACGCTACCGGGAGACCGTCATGGGGACCAGCGAGAAGCCGCTGCACTCGGTCAGCGTGGCGGCGGCGATTCTTGGGGACGATGGTCGGCTCATCGCCACCCTGCGCAGGGACAACGGGCACTGGGAGCCGCCCGGCGGAGCGCTTGAACTAGGCGAGACCATCCCCGAGGGGCTAGCGAGAGAATTGCGCGAGGAGCTCAGCGTAGAGATCGAGGCCCCCGTGCTGACGGGCGTCTACAAGAACCTGGAGCAAGGGATCGTGGCACTCGTGTTCCGCTGCAAGCTGGCCGGCGGCCCTCCGCGGGCTGGCGCCGAGGTCTCCGAGTGGCGCTGGATGACCGCCGACGAAGTGGTCGAGCACATGGACGAGGCCTACGCCATTCGCATGCTCGATGCGCTGCAGGGATCACCACCGGCTGTCCGCTCACACGACGGCGTCCACCTACGAGATTGAGCCCTGAACAGGGACGATCACACCTCTTGCAGATGCTCTGGGGGGATGGCGAATCGCATCCGATGCGATCTCGCCATCGTGGGCGTCGAGAAGTCGTCCGGACGGCGCGGGCCGCCTGGCTCGGTCAAGATGTCCCCGGAGCGCGCACCGATACTGCCCCCGTGAGCCCGGCGGACCTGATCGTCGTGCGATGACACACCTAGGGCAAGAACCGGGTCTACATCAACGACGACTCCAACGAATGATGTCACCGGGTTTCCGTCGTATGCGAGAGTCGGGGGTGGTGCATCGTTACTGTCGCTTCCGTGGGTGATCACGGGGTGTTCGAGGTGGCGCCGAGGCTCGAGACGCTGAAGGCCGGTCAGTCCCTTCGCGGCATTGTGGCGAACGAGTCCGTCACGATCGTGTCGCTCCAGCAGCACGGTGACGGGGTCGCGACGCTGACCTACCGGGACCGCCATGGCCAGGTGGGCGAGCGTCTGCTCTACCGCGATGACGAGCGCTCCCTGGCGGTCGACGCCCAGGCACCTGGCTTCACATTCACCGGCGACGGGCATCTGTTCCGGTTGGTTGCCGAGGCCAGGCGCATCCGGCTGGCCCACCTCTTCGACCCGATGCTCGCCGTCCACCTGTCCCGGATCGAGCCGCTGCCGCACCAGATCGAGGCCGTGTACGGGCACCTGCTGCCGCGGCAGCCGCTGCGCTTCCTCCTCGCCGACGACCCGGGCGCGGGTAAGACGATTATGGCCGGCCTCTACATGAAGGAGTTGATGCTCCGGGGCGACCTGCGCCGATGCCTGATTGTGGCTCCCGGAGGCCTGGTCGCACAGTGGCAGGACGAGCTCGCGGAGAAGTTCCAGATCAAGGTCGAGATCGTCACCCGCGACATGGTCGAGGCCAGCCGAACCGGCAACCCATTCGCGGACAAGGACATGCTCGTCGCCCGCCTAGACCACCTGGCGCGCAACGACGACTTGCAGCAGCGTCTGGCCGAGACAGACTGGGACCTGGTCGTTGTCGACGAGGCGCACCGGATGTCCGCCCACTTCTTCGGCAACGAGGTCAAAGAAACCAAGCGCTATCGCCTCGGGCGCACGCTCGGCCAGATCACACGCCACCTCCTGTTGATGACGGCGACCCCGCACGCCGGCAAGGACGAGGACTTCCAGCTGTTCATGGCACTGCTCGACCCGGACCGGTTCGCCGGCAAGCCCCGAGGTGCGGGCAAGGCGGACACCGCCGACCTGATGCGCCGGATGATCAAGGAACGTCTGCTCAGGTTCGATGGTCGCCCGCTGTTCCCGGAGCGCCGGGCCTACTCGGTGCCCTACGCGTTGACGGCCGACGAGGCCCGGCTCTACGAGCAGGTCACGGACTACGTTCGCGAGGAGATGGGTCGCGCCGCCCGGCTGCGCGACCGCGGTGAGGGCAGGCGCGGCAACCGGGTCGGCTTCGCGCTCACCGTGCTGCAGCGCAGGCTCGCGTCCAGCCCCGAGG
>JBOGDX010000074.1:0-9608 GCA_050743225.1 Actinomycetes bacterium
CGCACGGCCACACCCAGCCGCCACGGCGGCAGACCCAACCCGCCCGGCCGCCCAGCCGGCCCGCTCTCGACAGGATCTCGCGATGACCAGCGCACCATTGTCAGCCGTTACGGGCGAGCCCACGCGGTTGCATGTCGCACACCGCGGCGACGGCGTCGACCTGGCCGCAGCCGAACGGGCCGCCGCCGACTTCCTGGCAGCGCTGGGGATCAGCACGGATCCCGAGGCGATGGCAGCCACACCGCGCCGCATGGCGGTCGCCTACGCCGATCTGCTTACCCCCCGCTCGTTCAACCTGACAACATTCCCGAACGACGAGGGGTACGACGAGCTCGTCCTGGCCCGCGGCATCCAGGTCCAGTCCATGTGCGAGCACCACCTGCTGCCGTTCGTTGGCGTCGCGCACGTCGGATACCTGCCGGCGGATCGGATCCTCGGGCTGTCGAAGCTCGCGCGGGTTGTCGAGATGTTCGCCCGTCGGCCCCAGGTCCAGGAGCGGCTCACCAAGCAGATCGCCGACTGGCTGCAGGACCAGCTCGCGCCGCGCGGCGTCGGCGTCGTCATCGAGGCCGAACACATGTGCATGTCGCTTCGGGGCGTCCGAGCCGGAGGATCGAGCACCGTCACGTCGACGCTGCTCGGCACCCTCCGCGAGCACGCCGGATCCCGCGCCGAGTTCCTGAGCCTCACGTCGAGTGCACCCGTCAGCGACGGGCGTCGTCATGGCTGACAACGCCGCGGCGCGGCCCGTCGGCGAACGACTCGCGGCCCGGCAGGAGACTTGAGATGCGACGGGCACTGGTCTCCGTCGTGAGACGACGACCCCGCACGGCCGACACCGGACAGCCACACCCCTGGAGCTGCACATGCGGCGATCACTGACCCCGGAAGCGGCACGGCCACCGCCGCAACCAACGCTTTCGTCGCGGCACCCAGTCGCTCGCATCGGCTCCGCGCTGTGCTTCGCCGTGCTGGCCGCGGCGGTTCTTAGCGGCTGCCGCGACAACGATGAGGGCCCACCGCCAGCCAAGGTGCCCGCCTCGGATCCGTCGACTCCGACATCGACACCGGAGGAGTACCCCGGCTACTGAGCCGATCCCTTCCGCGTGTGGCTGGCAGACTCGTCGAGCCCGGATCTGAGGTGCCAGCCTCTGAGGTGCCCAGCCTCGCGAGCCGGTGCAGAGCGGGAGCCAGGCCATGCACGCTGTCGAACAAGTCATCCAGGTCGTCGGTGCACTGCTGATCCTGATCGCTTTCGTTCTTGTGCAGCTGGGCCGGCTCCGACCCTCGACTTGGAACTACCTGTGGCTGAACTTCGTCGGATCCACCGTCTTGGCGGTCGACGCGCTCATCGGACGTGAGATCGGCTTCCTGCTCCTGGAGGGCGTCTGGGCGGCGGTGTCGCTCTGGAGCATCGGAATGAAGGCACGTGGTGCCGAGCACGGCGAGATTCCGCACTGACCCTCGGGGGTTGTGTCTTCGCCAGCTGGGGGATCACCCCGGGTAGGCTCGGACGCCCACCGGCGCGGTTGACGCGCCGTTTCTTACGACGGAGAACCGGCCGTGTTGATGTGGGGCTTCCCGCCGCCCAAGGAGGCGCGGGTCACGCTGTCGAACTGGCAGACGCCGCCGTTCAACCAATGGGGCTTCCAACATGTCCGCGAGATCGTGCCGACCGCCCGGGTGCCGCGTGGAGCCGGCCCGGTCGCCGAGATCGGTCAGCGTCTCGTCCCCCTCGACGACATCGTGGTCAACCGGCCAGACGGCAGCGACACCACCGTCGGAAAGGTCGTCGCGGACACGTTCACGGACGGCTTCCTGGTGCTCCAGGACGGTGCCTTGGTTGCGGAGTCCTACCCGTCCGGCATGCGCCCGGACACCACGCATCTCCTGATGTCGGTCACGAAGTCATTCGTCGGCTGCGTGACCGGCATCCTGGCCGACCACGGCGTACTCGACCTGAAGGCGCCGTTGACGACGTACGTGCCCGAGCTCGGCCGATCCGGGTACGACGGGGCAACCCTGCGCGATGTGCTGGACATGCGCTCCGGCATCGCCTTCTCGGAGGACTATCTCAACCCCGACGCAGAGGTCAGGGTGCTCGAGCAGGTCATCGCCTGGCGGCCGCGCCGGCACCCCGAGCTGCCCAGCTCCATGTACGAATACCTGCTCACCCTGGGCAAGACCGGCGAGCACGGTGGGGTGTTCTCCTACCGGTCCTGCGAGACGGACGTCCTGGGCTGGGTGTGCGAGCGCGCGGCCGGTGTGCGAATGCCGGATCTGCTGGCCGAGCTGCTGTGGGCGCGCCTGGGCGTCGAGCATCACGCGGACATCACCGTCGATCCGGCCGGGGCGGCCATGCACGACGGCGGTCTCAACACGACCCTGCGCGACCTTGGCCGGTTCGGCCAGATGCTGTTGGACCGGGGGGTCGGACCGGGCGGTGCCCGCATCGTCCCGGACTGGTGGATCGGGGACAGCTACACCGGCGACGTGGATTCCCGACGGGCGTTTGCCGAGAGCCCTACGGACACGCGCCTGCCGGGTGGCATGTACCGCAACCAGTTCTGGGTGCCGTACGCGGACCGCGACGTGCTGCTCTGCCTGGGCATCCACGGACAGATGGTCTATATCGACCCCGCATCTCGCGTCGTCGGCGTGAAGCTTTCGTCGTGGCCGGCTGCCCAGGACGCGGCAATGTTCTCCGACACCTTGCTCGCGTTCGGCGCGGTCGCTCACGCTCTGCGCTGGTAGTTCCGCGGCGTGCTTCCCCCTTCCCGCTGATCGGCGGCGGTGCAAGACTCGCAACACGGGCGCCCGGACTGCCCCGGACCGGGTGGAGTTGCGCCGGCCCGACTGGAGGGGCGATGGCATCCCTGACCCAGCAAGTGTTTCGCCGCAAGCCCGTCCGCGAGATGGAGGACGAGACCGGCGCCGACACCGGCCAGAGCGAGCTCGCGCGCACCATCGGGTTGTTCCAGCTCTCCATGTTCGGCGTGGGTGCCACGATCGGCACCGGCATCTTCATCGTGCTCTCCGAGGCCGTTCCGGTCGCGGGCCCGGCGGTCATCTGGTCCTTCGTCTTCGCTGGAGCAGTCGCGGGGTTGACGGCGATCTGCTACGCCGAGCTCGCCGGTGCTGTCCCGGTGTCGGGGTCGTCGTACTCCTACGCGTACGCGACGCTGGGCGAGCTGCCGGCCATGGGCGTCGCCGCCTGCCTCCTGCTGGAGTACGGCGTGTCGGCCGCCGCGGTCGCGGTCGGTTGGTCCCAGTACCTCAACGAGCTGCTGGACAACCTGTTCGGCTTCACGATTCCCGACTCGATCTCCCAGGCACCCGAGCAGGGCGGGGTGTTCAACCTTCCCGCGGTGATCTTGATCTTCCTGTGCACCCTGCTGCTCATCCGCGGCGCCAGCGAGTCGGCCAAGGTCAACACGGTCATGGTGCTCATCAAGCTGGGCGTCCTGGCTCTGTTCATCGTTCTCGGGATCCAGGGCTGGAACTCCGACCACTTCTCGAACTTCTACGTGGAAGGCTTCAACGGCATCACCACCGCCGCCGGAATCATCTTCTTCTCCTACATCGGCCTCGACGCGGTGTCGACGGCCGGCGAGGAGGTGAAGGACCCGCACCGGAACATGCCGTTGGCCATCATCATCGCTCTGGTCGTCGTCACGAGCATCTACATCCTGGTGACCCTGGTTGCCCTCGGCGCGCAGCCCACGTCGAAGTTCGACGGTCAGGAAGCGGGGCTGTCAGCCATCCTCGAAGACGTAACGGGATCCACCTGGCCGGCAACCGTCCTGGCGGCGGGAGCGGTGATCTCGATCTTCAGTGTCACGCTCATCGTCATCTACGGCCAGACCCGGATCCTGTTCGCGATGGCTCGCGACGGCATGATCCCGGAGCTGTTCCACAAAGTGAACCCGCGCACGCTGACCCCGGTCCCCAACACGATCATCGTCGCCATTGTGATCGCTCTGCTGGCCGGCTTGATCCCGATCGATTTCCTGGCCGAGATGACGAGCATCGGAACGCTCGTCGCCTTCCTCGTGGTGGCGATCGGCGTCGTCGTTCTTCGTCGCACCGCTCCCGACCTCCCGCGCTCGTTCCGGGTGCCCGGCTACCCGGTGACGCCAGTCCTGGCCATCCTGGGAACCCTGTGGATCATTCAGGATCTCCGGGCTGTCACCATCTACGTCTTCGTGATCTGGGTCGGCGCCGCGCTGATCTGGTACTTCTTCTACGGCATGAAGCACTCGCACCTCGGCCTGCACGAGCACGTCGGTCTCATCCACGACGAGCCATGACATTCGTCGCGGGCCACGCGCCCGACGAGCGGGGCAGCGCTGCGCTGCACCTCGCCGCGACCCTGGCCGGCTCGTCGGGCGACGACCTGGTCGTCTGCGCGGTCGTCCCCAGGCCGTGGTTCCCGAGCATGGCCAAGGTCGATGCCGAGTACCAGGCCTACCTGGATGCACAGGCCGACGCCGCGCTGGACCAGGCGAGGAGGGCGCTGCAGGGTGGCGTAGCCGTGACGTTCGTCCGCCACGCGGCCCGATCTGCACCGACCGGCCTGCTCGAGATCGCTGAGGAGCACGACGCCGGCCTCATCGTGGTCGGGTCCTCGTCCGCTGGTGTGTTCGGGCACGTCGTGCTCGGCAGCGTGACCGACCGCCTCCTCCACAGTTCGCCGGTCCCGGTCGCACTGGCCCCGCGGGGGTTCCGGGCCAAGTCCGAGGCCAGAGTGCGCAGGGTCACTGCTGCCTACGGCGGCGGAGAGGCCGCCGACGCGCTCGCGGTCGCCGCGGCTCCCGTTGCGGCGCGCGTGGGCGCGTCACTGCGGCTGGCGACCTTCGCCGTGTGGTCGCGGCCGTCCTACGTCATGCGGCTGGGCACCGAGTCGGAGGACGCGGTGCTGGGCGACTGGCTCGCCGACATGCGTGCCGCGGCCGGGCAGGCACTCGACCTCGTGAAAGACCTGCCCGACGTCCCGCGCGACCTGGAGTCGGTCGTCGGCATCGGCGGCAGCTGGCCCGAGGCGCTCGAGGATGTCGACTGGGAAGAGGGCGACATCCTGGTGGTCGGCTCCAGCTCGGTGGGCCCCGTCGCGCGGGTGTTCCTCGGCACCCGGGCGTCAAAGATCGTCCGGCACTCGCCCGTTCCCGTCGTGGTCGTCCCCAGGCCGGCGCCGGCCGGGCATCCCGACAGGTCCGGGCAGGATTGACGCTATTCGACGTCCCGCGACATCAGGTCGTCCCATGTGTCCCGGCGTACGACGAGCCTCGCCGCGCCGTCGCGCACGAAGACCACGGGGATGCGCCGCGCGCCGTTGTAGGTGTTGGACATCGTGTAGCAGTACGCCCCGGTGGCGGGTACGGCGACGAGGTCTCCGACTGCCGGGTCGACCAGCTGAACGGGGTCGACCAGCACATCGCCGGACTCGCAGTGGCGGCCGACGAGGGTGACCTCCTCGCCACCGCCGATCCGGTTGGCCACGGTCGCCTCGAATCGCTGGCCGAACAGGGCGACCTCCAGGTTGTCACCCATCCCGCCGTCCACCGCGACGAAGGTGTGGTTGCCTGAGCTCTTCACCGTCACGACCCGGTAGACCGTGGTTCCTGCCGTACCGACCAGGGAGCGGCCCGGCTCGAGGATCACGGTCGAGTCGGCGGGCAGGTGCTCACGGGCTGCGCCGACGAGGGCATCGAGATAGTCCGCGACCGGGGGCGGTTTGTCGGCATAGGTGTAGCGCACCCCGAGGCCGCCGCCAAGGTCGTAGACCGGGAACTCCCCCAGGGCAGCTAGCGGGGCGACCGACGCGGCGAAGGGCTCCACATCCAGGATCTGGGAGCCGACGTGCACGTGCAGGCCGTCCATCCGCAGTCGCGGGCTGGCTTCGATCCGCGTAATGGCTCGCGCGGCGTCGGGCGGCAGCAGGCCGAACTTCGACCCCTCGTGGCCGGTGAGGACGTGGGCGTGGGTGTCGGCAGTGACACCGGGGATCACCCGGACCAGCACCGGCTGCTCGCGGTCGGCAGTCGCGGCCGCCTCCAGCCGGTCGATGTCGTCGAAGTTGTCCACGACGACGAGCCCCAGGCCGTGCTCCACCGCCATCGCCATCTCTTCGTCCGACTTCGCGTTGCCGTGCAGGACCAAATCGGCGGGATCGACGCCGGCGCGCAGCGCGGCCCGGATCTCGCCCGCTCCGGCCACATCGAGGCCGAGCCCTTCCTCCACCATCACCCGCTGGACCGCCGTGCACGGGAAGGCCTTCGAGGCGAAGACCACCCGGCTGGACGTCCATCGGGCGCGCAGCCCGTCGACGTACTCACGGGCGCGCAAGCGCATGGCCGCTTCGGACACGACAAGAACCGGGGTGCCGAACTCGCCCGCGAGGTCGTCCACGCGGCATCCGCCGACGGTGAGCATCCCGTCGTCCGCCTGGCCCGAACCGGGCGGGAACAACCCCTGGAGATCGGTCCGGTCGACCATGTCCGGCAACGCTAGTCGTCCGGCACCGTTGCGCGGCCGAGAACCCTGGCCGGAGGCTGCCTCGGTCCCTAGGGTGAAGCCATTCCCGACAGCGCCGGAGGTGCGGCGATGGCTGACAAGCGGGCCCTGCAGAACTTCATCGATGGTCAGTTCGTCCCGGCGCGGGAGGGGGCGACGACCGACGTCGTCAACCCTTCGTCGGGCTCGGTGTTCGCCAGTGCACCGCTGTCCGGAGCGGCAGATGTGGACGCCGCCTACCGCGCCGCCCAGCGGGCATTCGACTCGGGGTGGCGGGACACGACTCCCAGCGAGCGAATGGGCTACCTCCTCCAGATGGCCGACGCGATCGGGACGCACGCCGACGAGCTGGTCGCAGTGGAGACCGAGAACACCGGCAAACCGGCCGGCCTGACCCGCAGCGAGGAGATCGGGCCGATGGTCGACCAGGTCCGCTTCTTCGCGGGCGCTGCCCGGGTGCTGGAGGGCAAGTCCACCGGGGAGTACATGCGCGGCTACTCCTCATCGATCCGGCGCGAGCCGGTCGGGGTGGTCGGTGCAGTCGCTCCCTGGAACTACCCGATGATGATGGCGGTCTGGAAGTTCGCACCCTCCCTTGCCGCGGGCAACACGCTGGTGCTCAAGCCGTCGGACACCACCCCGGCCAGCACGGTCAAGATGGCCGAGCTGTTCGCCGACATCCTTCCCCCGGGTGTCTTCAACGTGGTGTGCGGCGACCGCGACACGGGCGCAGAGCTGGTGAAGCACCGCATCCCGCAGATGGTGTCCATCACCGGCAGCACGCGAGCTGGTATCGCGGTGGCAAGAGCGGCAGCCGAGGACGTCAAGCGCGTGCATCTCGAGCTGGGCGGCAAGGCACCGGTCATCGTCTTCGACGACGCTGACTTGGAGTCGACGGCCGAGGGCATCGCCATCGCCGGGTACTTCAACGCCGGCCAGGACTGCACCGCCGCAACTCGCGTGCTCTCATCGCCCCGTGTGCACAACGACCTCGTCGCCGCACTGACCGAGCAGGCCCAGTCCACGAAGTTCTCCAGAGACGAGCAGCCTGACGACACGTTGTACATCCCGCCGATCAACAACCCGACCCAGCTCGAGCACGTGTCAGGAATGGTCGAACGGGCTCCCGCGTACGCGAAGGTACTGACCGGAGGACAGCGCGCGGGGGACGAGGGGTACTTCTACCCGGCGACGGTGATAGACGGACTGCACCAGGACGACGAGCTGGTCCAGAAGGAGGTCTTCGGACCGGTCATCACGGTGCAGCAGTTCTCCGACGAGGACGAGGCAGTGCGCTGGGCGAACGACGTCGACTTCGCGCTCGCATCGAGCGTGTGGACCCGGGATCACAAGCGGGCGATGCGGATGGCGCGCCGGCTGGACGTCGGCTGCGTCTGGATCAACTGCCACATCCCGCTGGTGGCCGAGATGCCGCACGGCGGCTTTAAGCACTCCGGCTACGGCAAGGACCTGTCGGTGTACGGGCTTGAGGACTACACGCGCGTCAAGCACGTCATGTCGTACATCGAGGACTGAGCCGGCATGAGCGCGAGCGTCGAGGGCGACCGTCGCCGGCTGCGGAACATCTCCGAGATCAGGACCTTCTTCCGGACCAACGAGACGCCGGTGTTCTTCGTCGGTCCGACCGCGTTCAACCTTCTGGGCCTGGACCGGTGGGTGCGCAACTTCTCGTACATCACGTACTACGACTCGTGGGAGGGTGCGCATCCGCGCGTCTTCTGCCCCACGGACAAGCCCTACGTCGAGTTCCAGAGCGCGGAGGAGATCAACAACTACCTCCTACGGCATCCGGAGGTGCAACAGTTCATCGCTCGCCGAGGGGGAACGCCCAAGGTCGCGTTGGTCTTCTTCGACGATGAGACCGAGGCGATCTGCGACGAGCTCGGCTACGAGCTCATCCTCCCGCCGCACAGCCTCCGCCAGCATCTCGACTCCAAGATCACTACGACGCGTCTCGGCAACGAGGCCGGTGCCCCCAGCGTGCCGAACGTGCTCGGCACGGCGGACAGCTACGCAGAGCTCGTGGACCTTTCCTCGAGCCACGACCTCGGCACGGACCTGGTCATCCAGCTCCCCTACGGCGACTCGGGCAAGACGACCTTCTTCGTGAAGTCCGAGGGTGACTGGGACGCGCACTCCGGGGACATCGTCGGCCAGGAGCTCAAGGTCATGAAGCGCATCAACAACAAGGCAGCGGCCGTGGAGGCCGTGCTCACCAGGCACGGCACGATCGTCGGCCCGTTCATGACCGATTTCACCGGCTACCTCGAGCTGACGCCGTACCAGGGCGGCTGGTGTGGGAACGACCTCTTCCCCGACGCCCTGTCCGATGAACACCGGGCTCGCGGCATCGAGCTGGTTCGCCGGCTCGGCGACCGGTTGGCCAAGGAGGGCTACAAGGGGTTCTTCGAGGTCGACGTGCTGGTAGACCTCGACACCGACGAGGTCTACCTCGGCGAGCTCAACCCGCGGATCTCCGGGGCGTCGTCGATCACCAACGTGACGGCAGGCGCGTACGCCGACATTCCGCTGTTCCTGTTCCACCTGCTGGAGTACCTCGACGTCGACTACCAGGTCGACGTCGACGAGATCAACGAGCGGTGGCGAGAGCTCGCCGCTGTCGACGTGTGGAGCCAGCTGGTCATGAAAGATCCGGAGGATCGGGTCGAACGCATCGAGGCGGCCCCTCGGACCGGCCAGTGGCAGATGCACGAGGACGGGACACTCACCTTCCACCGCGCGGCCCTGGACTGGCATCAGCTTCAGGACGAGACCGAGTGCTTCTTCCTACGCGTCTACGGTCCGGGTGACTTCCGGTTCAAGGGCGCCGACCTCGGCATCTTGGTCACGAAGGGGCGACTGCAGACGGACGAGCCCAAGGCGCTCACCGATCGTGCCCAGCGGTTCATCCATGGCATTCACGACCAGTACGTCGGCGCGCCGGTCGGCGCCGACGTGCACCCGCCGGCGGTGAGCTACCTGACCTCGTCGGCGTTCTGAGCTCAGCGAACGCCGCCGGTGGTGTGGTGCTCCCCCTGACACGCGTCCGGCGGGCTCGGGGGCACGTCGAGAGC
>JBOGDX010000075.1:0-9516 GCA_050743225.1 Actinomycetes bacterium
GGGCCGGGCTGCTCGCCCGCACCCCCCGCGGTCGCGTCGCCACCCCCGCCGCCTGGGCGCACCTCGGGCTTGCGCCGCCGCGGCATCAGGGGGTCGCCACGCCCGACCTGTTCGATGTCGACCCGGACGACGAGCCCGACGTCGACGCGGGCAGCGGCTAGACAAGGGACGGCCAGCTGCGGCAGGTAGACTCCCGCCCGGTCTGGCCGGGTCTGGCCGGCCGCCCCCCTCTGGAAGGACTCGTCGCCCTGTGGAAGCCGTGAGCGCTCTCTTCCCGTTCGCGATCATCTTGCTGGCGTTCTACCTGCTGATCATCCGGCCGGCGCGGACCCGGCAGCGGGCGACCAACCAGCTGCAGGATCGGCTCGCGCCCGGCCTCGAGGTGATGACGACCTCCGGCATGTTCGGCCGGGTCAGCAGCGTGCAGGACGACGCCGTCGCGCTCGAGGTGGCCCCAGGCGTCACACTGCGGTTCTCCAAGGCTGCGGTGGGGCGCATCGTCACCGACGACACCCCGGCCGCCGATGTCGCGGACGACGAGGCAAACGCCCCAAGGACCGAGGACGACGACCGGTCCGGGGACGACAGCCCCTCCCGCTAGCCGCCACACCGGCGCGACGCGCCAGCCGAACGGAGAAAAGCACTCGTGGCCACACCGACAGCGGCACGCCCTGGCAGGACCATCGCGGTCCTCGGTGTGCTGACCGCGATCGTCTTCGGGCTGATCTGGGTGGCTGCCCCGGACAGCCTCGGTGACGAGCGCCTCTCCGCGTCCGACAAGTACCGGCCGCGCCTCGGTCTCGACCTCGAGGGGGGGACCAGCGTCATCCTGACCCCGCGGGTGGCGGAGGGGCAGCGGGGGGAGATCACCCCCGACAACCTCGACCAGGCCGTTTCCATCATCCGCAACCGGGTCGACAGCTTCGGCGTCGCGGAGTCGGAGGTCACCACGGCCGGCGACAACATCGTCATCTCCATCCCGGGGAAGCAGGACCGCTCGATCCTCGAGACGGTGCAGCAGACCGCCGAGCTGCGGTTCCGGCAGGTGCTCCTCAGCGGTGCCGGCGTCCCGACCCCGGCCGGCAGCCCGTCGCCGGCACCCTCGGGAAGTCCCTCGCCCGACGCCTCTCCGTCGCCGACCGGCTCACCCTCGCCGAGCGGGTCGCCGTCCACCGTGACCGAGCAACGCGCGCTGCCGAAGGCTCTGCAGGCCGCGTCGTCGCCCAGCCCGTCGCCGAGCCCGACCGGAAGTCCGGAGAGTACGTCCACACCGACGCCCGTCCCGCCGGCTCAGCCCGGGCAGGTCGAGCTGACCCCGCAGCTGCAGCAGAGTTTCGCCGAGCTCGACTGCTCCGACCCGGAGGCCGTCCGCCAGTCGCTGCGCGAACCCGGCCTCGACGACCCGAAGAAACCGATCGTCACCTGCGACGAGGACGGCGCGGAGAAGTTCATCCTCGGCCCGGCAGAGGTGCTGGGCACAGACGTGAACACCGCCTCCGCCGGGCTGCAGCAGAACTCGCAGGGCGTTGCGACCGGCGGCTGGGTCGTGCAGCTCGAGTTCAACGGCGAGGGCAAGAAGAAGTTCGGCGACATCACCCGACGGCTCTTCTCCGAGCAGGGCGACCGCAACCGGTTCGCGATCATCCTCGACGGGCTGGTGGTCTCGGCGCCGACGACCAACGCCGTCATCACCAACGGCCAGGCGGAGATCTCCGGCAGCTTCACCCAGTCGCAGGCGGACAGCCTGGCCAACGTCCTCAAGTACGGCGCGCTGCCGTTGACTTTCGACGCCGGCGAGGTCCAGGAGATCTCGGCCACGCTGGGCAGCGACCAGCTGACCGCGGGGCTTGTCGCGGGTGCCATCGGCCTTGGGCTGGTCGTGCTCTACTCCCTCCTCTACTACCGCGGTCTCGGGCTGGTCACGATCGCCAGCCTCGCCGTCGCGGCAGTCATCACGTACGGCATGGTCGTGCTCCTCGGGTGGCAGCTGGGGTTCCGGCTCAGCCTCGCGGGCATCGCCGGCCTGATCGTCGCCATCGGCATTACGGCCGACTCGTTCGTGGTGTTCTTCGAGCGGATCCGTGACGAGGTCCGCGACGGCAAGCCGTTGCGGGTCGCCGTGGAGAGCGGCTGGGGCCGTGCCCGGCGCACGATTCTGGCGGCCGACTTCGTGTCCTTCCTCGCGGCGGTCGTGCTCTACCTGCTCTCGGTCGGCGGGGTCCGCGGCTTCGCCTTCACGCTGGGGCTCACGACGCTCATCGACATCGTCGTCGTGTTCCTCTTCACCAAGCCGCTCGTCAGCCTGCTGGCGCGGACGAGGTTCTACGGCCAGGGTCACCGACTCTCCGGCCTGGACCCCGAGCGGCTCGGTGCCACGCGCCGCACGATGCTGACGCGACCGCCGGGCCGGCGCGGCGCGGCGACCCCGAAGGAGGCCTGATGAGCCGCCTCGGAACTCTGGGCGCCCGGCTCTACCGCGGTGAGGTGTCCTACGACTTCATCGGTCACCGCAAGCTGTGGTACGCCGTCTCCGCCGTGCTGCTCCTGGTGTCCATCGCGTCGCTGCTCGTCCTGAGACTGACCCTGGGTATCGAGTTCCGCGGTGGCGCGGAGTTCCGCGTCAAGGGTCCCGACGTCACCGACACGACAGTTCGTGACACCGTTGACGACGTCGTCGACGGCGAGATCGTGGTGCAGCGCGTCGGCCGCGACACGGTCCGGGCGCAGACAGAGACGTTGGAGAGCAACGAGGTCGAGGACGTCCAAGCGGCGCTGGCCGAGCGGTTCGACGTCCAGCTCGAGGACGTCAGCACGCAGTTCATCGGGCCGAGCTGGGGCCGCGACATCTCCACCAAGGCATTGCGAGCTCTGGTGTTCTTCCTGCTCGGCGTCGTCGTGTTCCTTTCCTTGTACTTCGAATGGAAGATGGCGCTGGCCGCGATGGTCGCGCTGCTGCACGACCTCGTGATCACGACTGGCCTCTACTCGCTGATCGGCTTCGAGGTGACCCCGGCCACGGTCATCGGATTCCTGACCATCCTCGGCTACTCCCTCTACGACACCGTCGTCGTCTTCGACAAGGTGCGCGAGAACACTCAAGGCCTCGCCGGCGGGAGCCGGATGACCTACAGCGGCGCGGTGAACCTCGCGGTGAACCAGACCCTCGTCCGCTCCATCAACACCTCGATCATCGCGCTGCTCCCGATCGGCGCGATCCTGTTCGCCGGCGTCGCTCTGCTCGGCGCCGGACCGCTGAAGGACCTGGCGCTGGCGCTGTTCATCGGCGTGGCGGTCGGTGCCTACTCGTCCATCTTCATCGCTCCGGCACTGCTCGCCGGCTTCAAGGAGCGTGAGCCGGCGCTGCAGGCGCTCGCCAAGCGGGTCGCGAACCGCAGCGCAGCCGGGCGTGCCGGCACGGTCACCGGGCGCCGCGAGGCGGCTGACACCGCTGCCGGGCGAACCGGTCGCAGCGGCGGGGAGCAGACGGAGGAAGAGGCCGACGGCGCGGCCGAACCGGTGCCTGCCGGGGCCAGCGCTGGCACGCGGCCGCCACAGCGCCGACCGTCGGGGGGCGGCCAGCGCACCGCGCGCAGCCAGCGCAACCAGCCGCGCAAGGGCCGCAACCGCTCGGGCGGCAAGAAGCGGCGCTGATGAGCGGCAACGGCGACCTCGCGTCGCGACTCCTCGCGAAGGTCCGTGACGTGCCCGACTTCCCGAAGCCGGGCATCGTGTTCAAGGACATCACCCCGATGCTGGCCGACCACGGCTGCTTCACCGCTGCAGTCGCGGGTCTGGTCGATCCGCGCCGCGGCACGGACATCGACATCGTGGCCGGCATTGAGGCGCGCGGGTTCATCCTCGGGGCTCCCGTTGCGCTGGCGCTGGACGCCGGCTTCGCCCCCGTACGCAAGCAGGGCAAGCTGCCCGGCGCGACCGTCGCCGCGACCTACGAGCTGGAGTACGGCTCCGCGACGCTGGAGGTGACCTCGGACGCATTCGCCCCGGGCTCGCGGGTGCTCGTCGTCGACGACGTGCTGGCGACCGGGGGGACGGCCGCCGCCACGGTCGACCTCGTGCGTCGCAGCGGAGCCGAAGTGGTGGGCGTGTCCTTCCTGCTCGAGCTCGGATCTCTGGGCGGTCGCGCGGCGCTGCGGGCCGTCGGTATCGATGACCCGCACGTGTTGCTGACGGTCTGACCGTCTGCGACCCCCGGTCGCTGCCACTAGACTCGGGTGCTCCACACGTCGACAGCTGGAGCAGCTCGTGGCCGACGCGCCGCCCTCGCATCCGGTCGACCTCGGTAGAGGCGAGCCGGAAGAGGACGTTGCGCCCGCTGCCGGCCTGGCAACGACAGCACCCCCCTCGCGTCGGGTCCGCGCCCGACTGGCTCGGCTGGGTGCCCAGCGTCCGGCCGCCAACCCGGTGCTCGACCCGCTGTTCCGCGTGGTCCGACAGACTCACCCGAAGGCCGACCTGAGGCTCATCGAGCGCGCGTACGACGTCGCCGAGCAGTTCCACCGCGGACAGCTGCGCAAGAGCGGTGACCCTTACATCACCCATCCGCTCGCGGTGACGACCATCCTCGCCGAGCTCGGCATGACGCCGCCGACGCTGTGCGCCGCGTTGCTTCACGACACGGTCGAGGACACGGCGTACACGTTGGACCAGCTGCGCGTCGACTTCGGGGACGAGGTCGCCGCGCTCGTCGACGGCGTCACCAAGCTGGACAAGGTCAAGTACGGCGAGTCGGCGCAGGCCGAGACGGTGCGCAAGATGGTCGTCGCGATGGCGCGCGACATCCGGGTGCTCGTCATCAAGCTCGCCGACCGGCTGCACAACATGCGCACGATCCGCTACCTGCGCCAGGAGAAGCAGGAGCAGAAGGCGCGGGAGTGCCTCGAGATCTTCGCGCCGCTGGCCCACCGGCTCGGCATGAACACGATCAAGTGGGAGCTCGAGGATCTGTCGTTCGCGACGCTCTACCCCAAGGTCTACGACGAGATCGTGCGACTGGTCACCGACCGGGCGCCGAGCCGTGACGACTACCTGACCGGCGTGACCGACCACGTCATGGTCGACCTCAAGGGAGCCAAGATCCGGGCCCAGGTCACCGGGCGGCCCAAGCACTACTACTCGATCTACCAGAAGATGATCGTGCGGGGCCGCGACTTCGCCGAGATCTACGACCTGGTGGGGATCCGGGTGCTCGTCGACTCGGTGCGCGACTGCTATGCGGCGCTGGGCAGCATCCATGCGCGATGGAACCCGGTCCCGGGCCGGTTCAAGGACTACATCGCGATGCCCAAGTTCAACATGTACCAGTCGCTGCACACGACGGTGATCGGGCCGGAGGGCAAGCCGGTCGAGCTGCAGATCAGGACGTTCGCCATGCACCGCCGCGCCGAGTACGGCGTCGCCGCGCACTGGAAGTACAAGGAGGACCCGTCGGCGGCTGCCACCGAGGGAGTGCGCCGCCGTCTGCCCGAGACGGCCGACGCCGGGGCCAACGACATGGCCTGGCTGCGGCAGCTGCTCGACTGGCAGAAGGAGACCGAGGATCCCGGCGAGTTCCTCGAGAGCTTGCGCTTCGACCTCAAGTCGGCGGAGGTGTTCGTCTTCACGCCGAAGGGCGACGTCATCGCGCTGCCCGCGGGCGCGACGCCGGTCGACTTCGCCTACGCGGTCCACACCGAGGTGGGTCATCGCACCATCGGTGCCCGGGTCAACGGTCGCCTGGTGCCCCTGGAGAGCCCCCTGGACAACGGCGACCTCGTCGAGGTCTTCACGTCGAAGGCGCAGGGTGCGGGCCCCAGCCGTGACTGGCTCTCGTTCGTCAAGAGCCCGCGCGCGCGCAACAAGATCCGGTCGTGGTTCTCGAAGGAGCGCCGGGAGGAGGCGATCGAGCAGGGCCGCGACGCGATCGCGAAGGCGATGCGCAAGCAGAACCTGCCCATCCAGCGCCTGCTCACCACGGAGACGCTCACCAGCTTGGCCCACGACCTGCGATACCCAGATATCACCGGCCTCTACGCCGCGATCGGGGAGAACCACGTCTCGGCCCAGTCCGTGGTCAACAAGCTGGTGGAGTCGCTCGGCGGCGCCGACGGCGCGACCGAGGACCTGGCGGAGGTCACGACGCCGGGTGTCGCGATGCGTCGGCCCAGGACGTCGAACGACCCCGGCGTCGTGGTCAAGGGAGCCTCCGACATCTGGGTCAAGCTGGCGCGCTGCTGTACCCCGGTCCCCGGCGACGCGATCGTCGGCTTCGTGACCCGGGGGAGCGGGGTCTCGGTCCATCGGGCCGACTGCGTCAACGCCCAGGCGCTGTCCGGGCAGCCCGACCGGATCGTCGAGGTCGAGTGGGCCCCGTCGGCGTCCTCGGTCTTCCTGGTCGCCATCCAAGTGGAGGCGCTCGACCGGTCCCGGCTGCTCTCGGATGTCACCCGCGTGCTGTCAGACCAGCACGTGAACATCCTGTCCGCCTCCGTCACGACCACGCGCGACCGGGTGGCGATCTCGCGCTTCACATTCGAGATGGGCGACCCCAAGCATCTGGGCCACGTCCTGCGCGCCGTACGAGGTGTGGACGGCGTGTTCGACGTCTACCGGGTCACCAGCGCCAAGCCCTGACCGCACCGACGAGGAGCGCCGTCATGAGGAAGATCGAGCACTGGATCGGCGGCGCCGAGACCACCGGTTCCTCCACGAGGACGGCCCCGGTGTGGAACCCGGCCACCGGTGTTCAACAGGCCGAGGTCGTGCTCGCGGAGCCCGCAGACGTCGATGCGGCCGTGCAGGCCGGACGGAAGGCCTTCGACGAGTGGCGCGAGGTCTCCGTCGTCCGCCGGGCGCGCATCATGTTCGCGTTCCGGGACCTCGTGGAGCGCCACAGCGCTGAGCTCGCCCGGCTCGTCACCGACGAGCACGGCAAGGTCGTCTCCGACGCGCTCGGCGAGGTGACCCGTGGCCTCGAAGTCGTCGAGTTCGCCTGCGGCATCCCGCACCTGCTCAAGGGCGACTTCTCCGAGCAGGTGTCGACCGACGTCGACTCCTACTCCTTCCGCCAGCCGCTGGGAGTCGTGGCGGGCATCACGCCGTTCAACTTCCCGGTCATGGTGCCGATGTGGATGCACCCGGTGGCGATCGCGGCCGGGAACGCGTTCCTGCTTAAGCCCAGCGAGCGGGACCCGTCAGCGTCCAACTTCATCGCACAGCTCTACGCCGACGCGGGCCTGCCGGACGGGGTCTACAACGTCGTACATGGCGACAAGGTGGCCGTCGACGCGATCCTCGACCACCCGGAGATCGCGGCCGTCTCGTTCGTCGGGTCGACCCCGATCGCGCGCTACATCTACGAGCGCGGCACCCGCAGTGGGAAGCGGGTCCAGGCCCTCGGCGGCGCCAAGAACCACGCCGTGGTGCTGCCCGACGCGGACCTGGACTTCGCGGCAGAGCACCTGGTGGCGGCCGGCTACGGGTCGGCCGGGCAGCGCTGCATGGCGATCTCGGCCGTGGTCGCCGTCGGCGACGCCGGGGATCGGCTGGTCCAGAAGATGAAGGCGCTCACCGAGCAGCTCGCCGTCGGTCCCGGCCGGGACGAGTCGTCGGAGATGGGACCGGTCGTCACCCCGGAGGCGCTGGACCGGGTCACCGGGTATGTGGCGCGCGGCGTCGACGCCGGGGCGACGCTCGTGGTGGACGGCCGCGACCCGACGGTGGAGGGGCACGAGGACGGGTTCTTCATCGGGCCCTGCCTGTTCGACCACGTGACGCCGGAGATGGACGTCTACACCGACGAGATATTCGGTCCCGTCCTCGTCGTGCTGCGGGCGCGTACGGCCGACGAGGCGATCGAGCTGGTCAACGCCAACCCGTACGGCAACGGCACAGCGATCTTCACCTCCAGCGGCCAGGCCGCCCGGGTCTTCCAGCGCAAGGTGACAGTCGGCATGATCGGTGTCAACGTGCCGATCCCGGTGCCGATGGCCTTCCACTCCTTCGGCGGCTGGAAGGACTCGCTGTTCGGCGACAGGCACGTGCACGGCAGCGAGGGTGTCAGCTTCTACACGCAGGCCAAGGTGGTCACCAGCCGGTGGCCCCAGCCCCAGGAGCCCAGCGGAGCGCACCTGAGCTTCCCCACCGCCCACTGACCAGCCCGCGCCAGCGCTGCGGTCCCGTACCGGTCAGGAGAACTCGGCGAGGGTCTTCTCGGCCTCGGTGAGCCAGGTCTGGCGGGTCGCAGCGGCGGCCTCGGCCTCGGCGGCCTTCCCTTCGTCCCCTGCGGCCCGGGCCGCCGCGGCCTCCTCCTGGAGTGTCGCGATGCTGGTGCGGAGCTGGCCCACGGTCGCCTCGGCCCGGGCGCGCGCCTCGGGGTTCGACCGTGCCCAGGCCGCCTCCTCCGCCGAGCGAACCGCCTCGTCGACGGCGCGCAGGCGCCCCTCGATGCTGTCCCGGGACGCGCGGGGCACATGGCCCGCGGCCTCCCACCGCTCGTGGATGCCGCGTAGGGCGCCGCGCGCCGACTTCACGTCGGTGACGGGGAGCAGCCTCTCGGCCTCGGCCAGCAGGGCCTGCTTCTTGTCCAGGTTCGTGGCCAGGTCGGCATCGCGGGCCGCGAAGACCTCGTTCCGCGCGGCGAAGAACGCGTCCTGCGCGGCCCGGAACCGGGACCACAGCTTGTCCTCCACGTCGCGACGGGCGCGACCGGCGGCCTTCCACTGGGCCATCAGCTCGCGGTAGCGCTTGGCCGTCTCGCCCCACTCCTTGGAGGCGGAAAGCGCCTCGGCCTCCTTGATGAGCTTCTCCTTGCGGATCGAGGCCTCACCTCGCTGCTCGTCGAGCTCGGCGAAGTGCACCCGTCGCTTTTTGTCGAACGCGGTGCGGGCATGGCTGAAGCGCTTCCAAAGAGCGTCGTCGGCCTTGCGGTCCAGCCGCGGCGCTGCCTTCCACTCGTCGAGCAGCGCGCGCAGCCGGTCTCCCGTCCGCTTCCACTCGGTCGACGTGGCCAGTGCCTCGGCCTCCGACACGATCCGCGCCTTCGTGGCGGCCGCGCGCTCGCGCGCCTTCGCGCGCTCGGCCTCCCGGCGTGCCCTGCGCGCCGCGATGGCGTCGGTCAGGCGGTCCAGCCGAGTGAGCAGCTCGGCGAGGTCGCCGACGGCGTTCGCATCGGTGACCGAGTCACGCAGGTGCTCGACCGACGTGGTCGCGTCCTGCAGGCTGACGCCGCCGGCCGCCACCCGTTGCTCGAGCAGTGCCACCTGTCCGGCGAGCTCGTCGTACTTCCGGCCGAAGTACGCCAGCGCCTCCGGCGCCTCCGCGCCCGGGTAGGAGCCCACGGCGCGCTCGCCGTCGGCGGTCCGGACCCAGACGGTGCCGTCGTCGTCGACCCGGCCCCACTCGGTCGGGTCGGACGAGGGCGGAGCCGGCGGGGAGGCGGGGGCGGCTGGTGTCGCGGCAGGCGGCGCGGGTGTGGCCGGCGGGCGTGCCTCCGCCGTCGGCTCCGGCACTGCCGGCGGG
>JBOGDX010000076.1:0-9373 GCA_050743225.1 Actinomycetes bacterium
GCCCAGGCGAGCGCGTCGACCTCGCGCCCGGGCACGAACGCCCCGGACGCCGCCCGGCAGGACCAGTAGCGGACCCGCTTGGGGGCGCCGAACGCGAGGTAGCGCAGCTCGCCGAGCGGGCGGCCGGGCACCGCGGCGAACCCGGTCTCCTCCGCGATCTCGCGCAGCGCGCAGGCCAGCGGGTGCTCGGCGTCGTCGAGCTTGCCCTTGGGCAGCGACCAGTCGTCGTACTTCGGGCGGTGCACCAGGGCGACCTCGACCGCGCCGTCGTCCCGCGCCCGCCAGAGCACCCCGCCGGCGGCCTCGACCGTGGTCACGCGTCGTGCGACCGCTCGACCAGCTCCTGCTGGTAGTCGAGCAGCCCGGGCCGGCGGGCGGCGCGCTCCCACGTCCCGTCCGACCCGAGTGTCCAGTGGTCGACGTCGGGGGACCAGGCCAGCGCCAGCATGGCGTCCAGCCGGGCGCGCGCGTCGTCGTCGGACACCTGCACGAGGGCCTCGACCCGGCGGTCGAGGTTGCGGTCCATGACGTCGGCGCTGCCGATCCAGTGCCGCGGCTGCCCGCCGGAGCAGAACCGGTAGACCCGCGAGTGCTCGAGGAAGCGACCGAGCAGGCTGCGCACCCGGATGGTGTCGGACAGGCCGGGGACGCCCGGGCGCAGGCTGCACATGCCGCGCACCAGAAGGTCCACGGGGACGCCCGCCTGCGAGGCGTCGTACAGCGCATCGACCAGCTGCTCGTCGACGAGGCTGTTCACCTTGATGCTGATGCCGCTCGGCCCGCCCTCGGCCGCGTTGCGGGTCTCGGCGGCCACCATGTCGAGCAGGCCGCTGCGCATCGAGTCGGGCGCGACGAGCAACGTCTCGTAGTCGCGGTGGCGGGTGTAGCCGGAGAGGTGGTTGAACAGGTCCGCGACGTCGGCGCCGACCCGCTCGTCGGCCGTGAGCAGCCCGATGTCCTCGTAGACCCGGGCCGTCTTCGGGTTGTAGTTGCCAGTGCCGACGTGGACGTATCGGCGGAGCCGGCCGTCCGCCTCGGCGCGCACGACGAGGACCAGCTTGCAGTGTGTCTTCAGCCCGACCAGGCCGTAGACCACGTGGCAGCCGGCCTGCTCGAGCTGGCGCGCCCAGCGGATGTTGGCCTGCTCGTCGAACCGGGCCTTGATCTCCACGACCACCAGCACCTGCTTGCCGGCGCGCGCCGCGTCGACGAGCGAGTCGACCACGGGCGACTCGCCGCTGGTGCGGTAGAGGGTCAGCTTGAGGGCGTGCACGCCCGGGTCGCCGGCCGCCTGCTGGATGAACGCCTGCACGCTGGTCGCGAACGAGTCGTACGGGTGCTGCACCAGCACGTCGCCCGCCCGCATCGCGGCGAACACGTCAGCCGGGGCGTCCTCCGTGCCGCGCAGCGCGGTGTGGGTCTCCGGGACGAACCCTGGCGCCTTGAGGTCGGGGCGGTCCACCTCGGCCAGCGCCCACAGCGCGGACAGGTCCAGCGGCGCCGGGACGCGGTAGACCTCGTCGTCGGTGATGTCGAGCTCGCGCATGAGCAGGTCGAGGACCCGGTCGCTGGTGTCGGCGTCGACCTCGAGTCGGACCGGTGCGCCGAAGCGCCGACGGGACAGCTCGCGCTCGAGGGCGTGCAGCAGGTTCTCCACGTCGGCGTCGACCTCGAGGTCCTCGTTGCGAGTGACCCGGAAGGTGGACGCCTCGACCACCCGCATGCCGGGGAACAGCTCGCCGAGGTGGGCGCCGATGACCTCCTCGATCGGCACCAGCCGGGAGCCGTCGTCGTTGACGGGCAGCAGCCGGGGCAGCAGTGGGGGCACCTTCACGCGGGCGAAGTGCTCGGCGCCGGTGTCGTCGTCGCTGACCACGACGGCCAGGTTGAGGGAGAGCCCGGAGATGTACGGAAAGGGATGTGCCGGGTCGACGGCCAACGGGGTGAGCACCGGGTGCATGCGCTCGACGAACAGCGTGCGCATCCGGGCCACCTCGTCGGGCGACAGCTGGTCCCACCGCACGATCGCCAGCCCCGACGTGGCCAGCTCGGGCGCCAGCTCCTTGGCGAAGAGGGTCGACTGCAGCGCGACGAGGCGCTGGGCGACCTCGCCGACCCGCGCCAACCGCTCCTTGGGCGTCGCGCCGGTGACGCTGCGGGTGGTTATGCCGGCGGCGACGCGACGGCGCAGGGCGGCGACGCGGACCATGAAGAACTCGTCGAGGTTGCGGGAGAAGATCGCCGTGAAGCGGACCCGCTCGAGCAGTGGCATGTCGGGGTCGGCCGCGAGCTCGAGGACCCTGGCGTTGAAGTCCAGCCAGCTCAGCTCGCGGTCGAGGAAACGGTCGGGCCGCCGCTCGGGGGTGACCGGCGGCGGCCGGACGGCGCCGTCCTCCAGCTCCTCCACGCTGTCGTCGGCGTAGCGCGGCGGCTCGGGCTCGGCGGCCTCGCTCCAGGCGGGTGCGGTGCTCACCGCGTCATCGTCGTCCGGTCGGGGGCATGGTGACCAGGGCTCGGGTGAACGGAAGGTGAACAACGGATGGCGACACGCCCGCCGACAGGTCATGGCCGGGGGCAGTCACTGGTGCTGTCGGGCCCGGGGGTGGTTCAGTCTGCGCTATGGCGATCGACTTGCACGCGGACCTGCGCGTCGAGCGCATGGAGCTGGCCGACTCGGTGCGGCCGCGGCTCGCCGACGTCGCCACGGGGCGCGACCTCGACGCACTCATCGATGCTGCGCTCGACGAGCTGACACCCGCTGCCGTCACGACGTACCTGCCCATCCTGGTGGAGCGTCAGGTCCGTGACCAGGCCGCCCACCGAGCTCCCTAGTCGCTTCGCAGGGCGCGCTGCTGGGCCAGTTGGTTCGCCTCCGCTGTGGGGGGCTTGCGCAGGTACATGTCCATGTCCGCCGCCGCGATCAGCGCGTCAGCCGTCTCCCCGTCGGCGCCCTCGATGGTGACGGTGCCGACTGTGACGGCGAGGTCGACGGTGACGCCGTCGACGTCGATGGGGGCGGCGACCGTCTCGCGGAGCCGGGCGACCAGCTCGGAGAGCATCTCGCCGCCCAGGTCGTCGGCCACGATGACGAACTCGTCGCCGCCAAATCGGGCCACCGTGTCGCGAGCCCGGACCTGCGCCTCGAGCCGGCGGGCGACGATCGCGAGCACCTGGTCGCCGGTGCCGTGCCCGTGGTTGTCGTTGACCGGCTTGAAGTCGTCGAGGTCGCAGAACAGCAGCGCCCCGACGTTTCCGCCGGCCCGAGCCTCGGCGATCGACGCGTCCACCCTTTCGGCGAGTGAGGCGCGGTTGAGCAGACCGGTGAGCGGGTCGACGCGCGCCCGCCGGGTAAGCTCCTGGTGCTCGGCCCGCCGGTCGCTGATGTCCTCGAACTGGCTGATGCCGAAGAGCGCCGTGCCACTCCTGTCGCGGACGATGGACGTCTGGAGAGACACCCAGACCGGGCGGCCGTCGGAACGCAGGTAGCGCTTCTCGAGCTGGTACCGGTCGATCTCGCCGCGCCTGGCCCGCGAGATGACGTCGACGTCGGCGTCGAGGTGGTCGGGGTGGGTGACGTCCTCGATGCTGCGTTCCTGCAGCTCGCGGCGGCTGTAGCCGAGCATGCGGCACATGGCCTCGTTGACGCGCAGGAACCTGCCCGGCGACGCCTCGGAGAAGTCGACGATCGACATCCCGAACGGTGCGTTCTCGAACGCGAGACGGAACGACTCCTCGCTGGCCTTGAGCCTCTCGGCGAGCCGGGCGTTGTCGATGGCGATGCCGGCCTGGGTGGCGTACATCTCCAGCAGCTCGCGCTGCATCTCTCCCGGCCGCTTCCCGTCGTGGGGGAGGTCGACGGACAGGATGCCGACGATTTCGCCGGGGACGGAGTGGAGCGGCGCGAAGAGCGCGTCGAGGGGGTGCCAGGCGTCGGCGTCGTCCACGATCGGAATGTCGGGGACCCAGCTCGGGATGTCGTCTTCGTCGGCCAGCTCGTGGGGCTCGTAGCACAGCGCCCCCCACTCGTACGACCGCTTGAACGCCTTCTCCCACTTGGCCAGCGGGACCCGGTTTCCGAGCAGCGTGTCGCTGACGTCTTGTGGCCCGGCCACCGTGACCACCTCGACGGTCTGGTCGTCGTGCACGAGGCTGACGACGGCCACGCCGAAGCCCAGCCCCTCAACCACGCCGTCGACGACCGCGCGCAACGTCGCGGCCAGGTCGGACCCGGTGTTCATCCGGCCGATCAGCCGTTGCAGGTTGCGCAGCGCGTCCAGGTCGACCTCGGTCATGCCGAGTGACCTCCCAATTCCCCGTTGGTGATCCGTCGCACCCTAGTTGGATCGGCCCCGCTTTACCCCGTCTTTACCCGAAATTGAGTCAGGTTCTGAGCAGCCACGGATCCTTCACACTGCTGCCTGGCCCGACCAAGACTCAAGCTCTGGAGCGCTGGGCGTGAAGCCGTTGGACCGTAGGCCCTTGGCGAGGAACGCGCTGATCCGGGTGTCGTCTCCGGCGATGAGGGGTCTCACATCCTCCGGATCGCTGTGGGGTCGTTCTGCCCCTTGCGGCCACGAGTCGGTGAACCGATTAGCCTGAGCCGGTGCCGGAGCACGGACCGGGCGACAACCCAGATGATGTGCAGCGACTGACGTCGGTGGGGTCGGACCGCGCCCTCGCCGCTCGTCGGGACGATCTCGCTCCGCCGGAGCGCCGCCGGCCACGCCGCTCCGATCTGGTCACCTACCGAGTCCGAGTCGACCTGACCGGTGCGAAGCCTCCGATCTGGCGTCGGCTCGAGCTGACGTCGGAGATGGGGCTGGACGAGCTGCACCAGGTCATCCAGTCGGTGTTCGGCTGGGCCGATAGCCACCTGCACATGTTCGCTTTGGGCACGTCGGTCTGGGACAAGCGCGCGCAGCGGTTCCTGTGCCCGTTCGACGTCGACGAAGGCGAGGACGAGCACGGCATCCCCGAGCAGGACGTCCGGCTGGACGAGGTGCTGGTCGAGGTCGGGGACCAGCTGCAGTACGCCTATGACTACGGAGACGGTTGGGAGCACGTCGTACAGCTCGAGGCCGTCCTTGATCGGCCCGCTGACTCCGCGCGGGCCTGGTGCACGGACGGGCGTCGAATGGGACCGCCGGAGGACTGCGGCGGCGTGGGTGGCTACGAGGAGCTGTTGGCCACCGGTGAGGTCGGGGAGGAACCGCTCGACATCGATTTGGTCAATGCGTCGCTATCGATGGCAGTCGAGCTCGCCGGGGCCTCCGCTGCGCTGTCTGGCTATCCGGGCGCGCTGCTGCGGCAGCTGCACGGCGTCCTCGCCCAGCACGAGGTGGCGGAGCTGGTGCGCGACGCCCGGCTGACCGAGGCCGCAGTGGTCGACGCGGGCGACGCGGCGCGGATGCTCGCGCGCTTCTCGTGGCTGCTCGAGCGGGTCGGTGAGGCCGGGATCACGTTGACCTCCGCCGGCTACCTGCCGCCGGCCGATGTCGAAGCCGCCTGGAGAGAGCTGGACCTCGGCGACGAGTGGTACGGCAAGGGCAACCGGGAGAGCAACACGCTGCCTCTGCTGGAGCTGCGCGAGTCAGCGCAGCGGCTGGGGTTGCTGAGGAAGTACCGCGGTCGCCTGGTGCTCACGAAGGCCGGCCAGCGGCTGCGTCGGGACCCGGTCGCGCTGTGGTGGCATGGCGCCTCTCACCTGGTCCCACGCGACGAGACCTCGGCCGAGGCGCCCGCCGCGATCGTGACCCTGGTCGCGGTGGCAGCAGGGCGCGACGTGGCGTCCGGCGAGTTCGACCAGCTGGTGGCGGAGGTGCTCACGGCGCTCGGCTGGCAGCGGAGGGACCATGAGCCATTGTCCACGTGGGACGGCCATGAAGCAGGGCGGGAGACGCGGCAGATGTTGCGGCAGCTGGGTGTCTTCGGGGAGCACGGCTGGCGGTTATCGCGCCAGGTACCGACGCCTGAGGGACGGGCACTGGCCGGGGCGGCGCTGCGCGGCGGATAGGCCCGTTCACGCTCCACCCGGCATGGGACGCGGCCGTTCAGTGGCCGATGTCGCGTTCGCCGGCCTCGACGAGCCCGCTTTCGTAGGCGAAGACCACGATCTGCGCACGGTCACGCAGGCCGAGCTTGGCGAGGATGTTCGACACGTGCGACTTCACCGTCGCGGCACCGATGAACAGCTCGTCGGAGATCTCGGAGTTGCTCGACCCACGCGCGATCGCGGCCAGGACCTCCCGCTCCCGGTCGGTCAGTCGTTCCAGGCGTGCCGACACCGCGGTGTCAACTGCAAGGCGCGTTGCGAACTGGCCGATGAGGCGCTTGGTGATAGATGGCGCGAGCAGAGCGCCTCCGTCGGCCACGGTCCGCACGGCAGTGGGGAGTTCCTCCGGTGGGATGTCCTTGAGCACGAAGCCGCTGGCGCCGGCGCGCAGCGCCCGGTAGACGTACGCGTCGGGCTCGAACGTCGTCAGGATCAGCACGCGCACCGGCCAGCTTGACTCCTCGATGATCCGGGCGGTCGCCTCGAGGCCGTCCATCCCGGGCATCCGGATGTCCATCAGAACCACGTTGGGGCGGTGGGTGCGAGCCGCCTCGATCGCCTCGAGCCCCGTGCCGGCCTCGGCGACGACCTCGATGTCGTCCTGGACGCCGAGGACCATGGCGAACCCTCGCCGCACCAACGCCTGGTCGTCGGCGACGACGACCCGGATGCTCACACCGGCTCCCCACTGAGAGGCAGGTGGGCGACAACCTGAAAGCCGCCGCCCGGGCGCGGGCCCGCCTCTAGGCGTCCCCCCAGCAGCAAGGCCCGCTCCCGCATGCCGATGATCCCGTGACCTGACCCGGGCAGCGTAGTGACACCACGCCCGCTGTCGGTCACCTCGATGACGAGGCCGTCGTCGTCCGAGCGCACGCGCACGTCGGTCCGGGCACCGGTCCCCGCGTGCTTGAGGGCGTTCGTCAACGCCTCTTGGACGATTCGGTACGCGGAGAGGTCCACGCGGGCCGGCAACATGACCTGCGGAGCATCCATCGTCAGCGAGGCATCCAGCCCGGCCGCGCGAAACTCGGACACGAGCCGGGGAACGTCCGCGAGACGCGGTTGGGGGCCGAGCGCCTCGGCCTCGGTGTCTGGCCGGAGCACGCCGAGCAGGTGGCGCAGCTCGTCGAGCGCCTGACGGCCCGCCTGCTCCACTTCCGCCATGGCCTGTACGGCGCCCTCCGGGTCGACGCCTGCGACGGTCTTCGCGGCACCCGCCTGGACGGTCATCAGGCTCACCCGATGGGCGACGATGTCGTGCAGCTCGCGCGCGATCCGGGTGCGCTCCTCGGCAACCGCCCGGCGTGCTTCCGCTGCCTGCTCACGCTGGAGCTGGGCGGCCCGCTCTCCACGCATGCGCAGCCGCCTGCCGACGTACCACAGAGAGAACGTCAGGCAGAGACCGAACCCGATCTCCGCCACCGTCGCCGCGTCGATGATGGAGCTGACCGTCACGAACGCGAGCACGCCGGCGAGTGAGATCCGGCTCCACCGCTGGTCCCCGGCGTAGCGACCAACGCTGTACAGCGCCACCAACATCGCGACGCCGACCAAGTCCGACCAGCGGAGTGCCGTCGACAGGGCCGACGCGGCGAGGGTCACCCCGAGAACGACCACGGGCCGGGGCCGACGCCAATAGAGGGCCCCGCTGGCCACCAGGAGAACGACGAACTCGGCGAATGGCACCTCGCCGACCGCCCGGAGCGCAAACTCGTCGTCGGGCTCGTCTGGTGACACGACCACACCGGTGAGAACCACGCCGACGGCGAGGACGGCGTCCGCGACGCGCGGCCAGCGGGTGAACGGGCCGCCGCGGGGCCGCTGCGTGATCGGTGAGAGCGCGGGCACGTCGCGCGCCGAGCTGTTCACCGTCACCACCGGCTCACGGTACGCCCGCTCGTCGCTGACGGTCGTCCGCCCGCAGGCGGGGCGCGACCTCCGACTCGGGGGTGAGATCCGCCGGTGCGCAGCCGGGCCGGATCCCTCTCGCGGGGGAGAGCCCGAACGTTCCCCGGGCCGATGACCGCAACCGGCGCTCGGCGGCACCTTCGTTCCGTAACTCGCTGCCCTGAATAGGAGTCATGATGAACCGCCTCATCCGTCGCATCGGTTCCGCCAGCGCAAGGAGGCCGTGGTCGACCGTCGGGGCGTGGGCGCTGGTGGCCGCAGCCGTGATCGCGCTCGCCGCGACCGCCGGCGGCGCGTTCGCCGACGACCTCGTCGCGCCGGGCAGCCAGAGCGAGAAGGCGATGGAGCTGCTCGACGAGCGCTTCCCCGAGGCCGCGGGCGGCAGCGCCATGGCCGTGTTCGCCGTCGACGAGCACGCCGCGCTCGACATCCACCGGGACGCGGTCGTAGCCGCCGTGGCCCGAGTCGCCAAGGTGGAGCATGTCGTGGCGGTGGCAGACCCCTTCGAGGCCGGCACCGTCTCGGCCGACGGGCGCATCGGCTACGCCGAGATGACGTTCGACCTGCCAGCGGCTGACCTCGGCCCGGAGCCGTTCGAGGACCTGGCACGCGCGCTTGCACAGGCACGAGTCGATGGCCTCACGGCCGAGATGGGCGGCGACGCGGTGTTCCTCAACGCCGAGTCGGAACCCTCGGGGGCAGAGGCAGTGGGACTGTTGGCCGCGCTGGTCGTGCTGGTCGTTGCGTTCGGCACGGTCGTCGCTGCATTGGTGCCGATCGGGCTGGCGTTGGCCGCTGTCGTCGTCGGCGTCGGCGGCATCACGTTGCTCGCCGGCGCGCTGGAGGTGTCCACCGCCGCGCCGACGATCGCGGCGATGGTCGGGCTCGGCGTCGGCATCGACTACGCCCTGTTCATCGTGGCGCGCTACCGCGAGCACCGCGACGCGGGAGAGGACGGAGCAGCGGCTCTCTCCGCGGCCATGAGCTCGTCCGGAGCTGCCGTCGTGCTCGCGGGCGGCACCGTCGTCGTGGCGATGGCCGCGCTGGCGGTGACCGGACTGGGCGTGCTCACGTCGATCGGGTTGGCCACCTCGTTGGTGGTGCTCGTCGCCGTCGCCGCGGCTGTCACGCTGCTGCCGGCGCTGCTGTCACTGCTCGGCGACCGCATCGACTCGGGGAGGCTGCTGCGCCGGCGACGCCCCGCGATGCGCCGCCCGCAGGACAGTGCTTGGTGGCGCTTCGGCCACCGGGTCTCCGGCCGGCCCTGGCCCTACCTGCTCGCCGCGACGGCGGCGCTGCTCGTCCTCGCCGCACCGGTGCTGCACATCCAGCTCGCCTTCCCGGACGCCGGGGACGACCCGACAACGACTACCCACCGTCGGGCGTACGACCTCCTGGCCGAGGGCTTCGGCC
>JBOGDX010000077.1:0-9347 GCA_050743225.1 Actinomycetes bacterium
TACGCCGAAGGCGGCGGCCAGCTGGCCGACCACGGGAGGCTGCGACTCGAGAGCGGCGCGGTCGTGGCGGTGCACGACGTGCAGGCTCCGCTGACCGGCCTCATCGTGCACCGTGGCCGGGTGGTCAGCGGCGAGGTCACCGGCGGCGAGGGCGTGCTGGGCGAGGTCGACGTCGAGCGCCGTCGCGCCATCAGCCGGGCCCACACCGCGACGCACCTGGTCCACAAGGCGTTCCGCCAGGCTCTGGGCGACACGGCAACCCAGGCGGGGTCGGAGAACGCCCCCGGCCGCTTCCGCTTCGACTTCGCGTCGGCCAGCGCGGTGCCGGCGTCGGTGCTGCGCGACGTCGAGCAGGAGGTCAACGACGTCCTGGCCGCCGATCTCGACGTCCGCGCCGAGGTGATGAGCCAGGACCAGGCCCGCCGGATCGGCGCGATGGCGCTCTTCGGCGAGAAGTACGGCGACCAAGTGCGGGTCGTGTCGGTCGGCGACTGGGCCCGCGAGCTCTGCGGCGGCACGCACGCGCGTCGCTCCGGCCAGCTGGGACTGGTGAAGATCCTCGGCGAGGCGTCGATCGGAGCGGGCGTACGGCGGGTGGAGGCGCTCGTCGGGGTCGACGCCTACCAGTTCCTGGCTCGCGAGCACGCGCTGGTCGCCCAGCTCACCGAGTCGCTCAAGGTACGCCCGGAGGAGCTGCCCGACCGCATCGCGGCGCTGACCGCCCGGCTCCGGGAGGTCGAGAAGGACCTGGCCGCGGTGCGCTCCGGTCAGGTGCTCGCGGCCGCGGCCCAGCTCGCGGCGTCGCCGACCGATGTGTTCGGGGTCGGCGTCGTCACCCACCGTGCCCCGGACGGGACGTCGGCGGACGACCTGCGCCGGCTCGTCCTCGACATCCGCGGTCGCATCCCCGCCGATCGGCCGGCGGCGGTGGCGGGCGTCGCGGTGGCCAACGGCCGGCCGGTCGTCGTGGTGGCGGTGAACAGCACCGGCCAGGAGTGGGGGATCAAGGCCGGGGAGCTTGTGCGAGTGGCGGCAACGGCGCTCGGCGGCGGAGGCGGCGGCAAGGACGACGTGGCCCAGGGAGGCGGCACCGACCCGGCGAAGGCGGACGAGGCGCTGCGGCAGGTGGAGCACGCCGTCGGCCAGCGCGTCACCGGCAGCTCTTGACCCGGGCGTCCTCTCTCTTGCAGTCGATCATGCAGCTTTGGGGATCTTGGTCCTCCGTGCGAGATCCCCGAAGCTGCATGATCAACACGGACTTGTGGCGGGATCGGTGCAGGTCAGCGGGCCGCGCCGAGCAAGATCCCGGAAGTTGCATGATCAACGCCGGGGGTTGGGGGGGAGGTCGGTGAGGCCCGGAGTGCGGATCGGGGTCGACGTCGGGTCCGTCCGGGTCGGGGTGGCGACCTGCGACCCGGCCGGGCTGGTCGCCACGCCGGTCGAGACGCTGCGGCGCGGCCGCGGGGACCTCGACGCAGTGTCCCGGCTCGTGACGGAGCGTGAGGCGGTCGAGGTGGTGGTCGGGCTGCCGACCACGCTGGCGGGTCGTCAGGGGGCCGCGGCGGACGCCGCCGAGGCGTACGCCCGAGCGGTGGCCGAGCGCGTCGACGTGCCGGTTCGACTAGTCGACGAACGGTTGTCTACCGTGGGTGCGCAGCGTGACCTGCGCGCCAGCGGGGTAGACACGCGCAGGGGCCGCAGCGTGATCGACCAGGCTGCGGCTGTCATCATCCTGCAGGGAGCCCTGGACGCCGAGAGGCAGTCCGGGGTCGCCCCGGGACGGGTCGTCGAGGGCGCGCGCAGCACCGACGGGCCGCCCCCCAGCACGGGGGCGAGCCCGACGACGGACGTGAAAGGCGAACGATGACGAACCTGTCGGTCTGGTCCGACGAGGCGGTCCAGCCCCCTCGGCGGCGTCGGAGGCGCAAGAAGGACAAGAAGGGCGGGGCTGCCGTCGTCCTGGCGCTCCTGCTGGTGCTGGCGATCGTAGGTGGCGGGGCGGCGCTGGCGTTCGGGATCGGCAGCAAGCTCAAGGACGCGTTCAGCACCAGCGCGGCCCCCGACTACCCGGGACCCGGCCGCGGCGAGGTGCTCATCGAGGTCAAGCCGGGGCAGACCGTCTCCCAGGTCGGCGTCACGCTGGAGAAGGAGGACGTCGTCAAGAGCACCCAGGCCTTCTTCGAGGTCGCCAACGCCAACCCCGAGTCGTCCTCCCTGCAGCCCGGCTTCTACGCGATGCAGCACAAGATGTCCGCCGCCGACGCCCTCGAGACGCTGCTCGACCCGGCGGCGCGGGTCCAGGCCAAGGTGACCCTGCCCGAGGGGCTGCGCCTCGACGAGACGATCGAGAAGCTCGCGGGCGGCACCGAGCTCCCGCTCAAGGACTTCAAGGCCGCGCTCGAGGACGCGGATCGGCTCGGGCTGCCCGACTACGCCGCCGGGAACCCGGAGGGCTTCCTCTACCCGGCGACCTATGACGTACCGCCGAACGCCGACGCCGCCTCTGTGCTGCAGCAGCTCTTCGAGGCCTACGCCGCCGCCGCCGAGGAGGCGGGAGTCGAGCGGACCCCGCGCAGCCCGGAGGAGATCGTGATCATCGCCAGCCTGGTCGAGGCGGAGGCTCGGCTCGACGAGGACTTCGGCAAGGTGGCCCGCGTCGTCTACAACCGGCTCGAGGCGGGCATGCCGCTGCAGTTCGACTCGACGGTCAACTACGCGCTCAAGGCCGACAAGGAGATCGTGACCTACGAGGACCTCGGCGAGGACTCGCCGTACAACACCTACCAGAACACCGGGCTGCCGCCCGCGCCGATCAACTCTCCCGGCCTGAAGGCGATGACCGCCGCGGTCAACCCGACCGAGGGCGACTGGCTCTACTTCGTGACCACCGATCCCGAGGCCGGCGTCACGAAGTTCACCAGCGACTACCAGGAGTTCCTCCGCTTCAAGGACGAGCTCAAGTCCAACCAGTGACCGCCGCGACCCCGCGTCGTGCCGCAGTCCTCGGCTCGCCGATCGGCCACTCGCTGTCGCCGACGCTCCACCGGGCGGCCTACGAGGCGCTGGGCCTGACGGGCTGGACCTACGAGGCGTACGACGTGACGGAGGACCGTCTCGGCGACTTCCTCGCCGGGCTCGACCCGACCTGGGCCGGCCTGTCGCTGACCATGCCGTTGAAGGCTGCCGTCCTTCCGATGCTCGACGGAGCCGCACCCGTGGTCGACGTCGTGGGCGCCGCCAACACCGTGCTGGTCCGGGATGGCCGGCTGATCGGCGAGAACACCGACGTGCCCGGCATGATCGCTTCGCTCGCCCACCACGAGGTCGACGCGGTCGATTACGTCGCCGTGCTCGGCGCGGGCGCGACGGCGCGGTCCGCGCTCGCCTCCGCGGCAGCAGTGACCGGGTCGGTCACCGTCTACTCCCGGTCGGCGACGCGGGCCGAGTCCCTCCACGCGACGGGCAAGGCCGTCGGTGTCGACGTGGACGTGAAGCCCTGGTCCGCGGCGGCGGAGGCGTTCACGGCCCCGCTCGTGGTCAACACCAGCCCGGCCGGGGCGGCCGACGGGTGGGTCCGCGCGGTGCCGCGCGAGGTCGGGACGCTCCTGGAGGTCGTCTACGACCCCTGGCCCACCCCGCTGGTCGCGGCCTGGACGGCCCGGCAGGGCCGCGTGGTGGACGGGCTCGACCTGCTCGTGCGCCAGGCGGTGCTCCAGGTGGGGCTGATGACCGGGGCCGAGGTGGACGTACCCGGCCTCGCCGACCTCCTCCGCAGTGCGGGGGAGCGGGCTCTCCGCAGCGCCTGAACGTCCGCTCAAGCACCACGGCCCATCGGCCGATGGGCCTCTTGGAGACGGCGCGCGTCGGGGTGCCGCCGTGGCGACACACGAGGTGGACGATGAGCGAAGCGTACGGAGACACGCAGCTGAGCAGGTCGGGTCGGTTGGACCGCATCCTGGCCGAGCTGGTCGGGCACGTCCCCGAGATCGAGGCCGCGTCCGTGGTGTCCTTCGACGGCCTCGCCATGGCCTCCGCGCTGCCGGTCACGATGGACGAGGACAGGGTCGCCGCGATGAGCGCCGCCCTGCTCTCGCTCGGTGAGCGGGCCGCGGAGGGACTGGGCCGCGGTGCCCTGTCCCAGGTCTACGTCGAGGGCGAGGAGGGCACCGTCTTCCTCATCTCGGCCGACGACGAGGCCGTCCTGGTCGCCGTGGCGGCCAAGGGGGCCAAGGTCGGCCTGATGCTCTTCGAGGTGCGGCGGGCGGCAGCCGCTGTCGCGGACGCGCTGCGCGCGGAGGTGCCCTACGAGGAGCCGGCCGTCGAGGTGGCGTCCCCCGTGGCACCCGCTCCGCTGCAGGTCGTGAACCCGGGTCAGCACAACGGCGGCGTCGACACGACGGCCTGGAGCTGAGATGAAGCTCGAGGGCTCGCTCGACGCGTTCAGCCTGCCGGACATGTTCCAGCTGCTGAGCTTCACCAAGAAGACCGGCGGTCTCCATCTGGTCAGCGACGGCTCCGACGGCGTCGTGTTCGTCGCCGACGGCCGGGTGACCGGTGCCTCCGCGGACGGCTCGCGCCAGCCGCTGGCCCGTCGGCTCGTCGGCAGCGGTGCGGTCAGCGACGAGGCGCTTGGTGCCGCGGTCGAGGCCGCCGTGAACGGTGAGGGTCTCGGTGTCGTCCGCGCGCTGCTCGAGGCCGGCGCGGTCGACGCCGACCTGCTTCGGCAGGCTGCGACCGACCAAGCGGTGGACGCCATCTTCGACCTGCTCCGCTGGCGGACCGGCGACTTCGCGTTCGTGGTCGACGAGACCAACCCCGACGACGTGGGCGTCTCGCTGGCCGTGGAGTCGGTCCTCGCCGACGCCGAGAGCCGGATGTCCACGTGGGAGACCGTGTCGCAGGTCGTTCCATCCCCCCAGGCGGTGCCGTCCATGCCGGTGGTCCTCGGGGCGGATCCGGCGGTGAGCCGGGGGGAGTGGTCGCTCCTGGCGCTCGTCGACGGCCGGCGCAGCGTCGCCGAGCTGGTCGACCTGACCGGCAGCGGGCAGTACGCCGTGGTGTCCACGCTCGCCGCGCTGGTGCAGCGGGGGCTGCTCGAGGTGCGTCGCGAGGGGCTGGACCGACGCGCCGAGGACGCGGATCACGTTGCCGTCGTCGTACGACGGCAGGAGCTGCTCGGTCCGCTCGAGGCTTTCACCCCGGCTGTCGACACATCCGCGGCGGTGCCGGACTCTCGCGCGTCGTCCGAAGGCGGCGGGCGCGAGGTCACCGAGGCGGTGGCCGACGTGGCCCCTTTCGACGGAGCGGGTGACGAGGCCCGCACCGAGGATGAGCCCGAGCTTGCCACCGCGTCGGCCGGCAACGACCAGCAGTCGCTGCTCGGCGGCGCGCACGTGCCTCACGACGTGGTGCCGCCCCGACCGGAGCCGTACCTGCCCAAGCGGCAGGCGGACTTCGATGAGGCAGCGGCTTCGCCCGCCGTACGTCCGGTTCACGTCGCGTCAGGCGCGCTCGGCAGCGGCGTCGGTGACGTCGTCGGCGCGACGGCGACGGCGCCCGACCCGAAGGCGACCTCGGTCATCGAGCGCGACCCGAACGTCAACCGCAGCCTGATGCTGCGTCTCATCGCCGGTGTGAGGGGGCTCTGATGGCGCCGCCGCGCACCCGTCGCCGTGGCGGCCAGGCGGTCAAGGTCGTGGTGACCGGGCCGTTCGCTGCCGGAAAGACGACCCTCATCCGCACGATCAGCGAGATCACCGTGCTGTCGACCGAGCGCGGGGTGACCGACTCGACGCGCAAGCGCAAGGCCGAGACGACGGTCGCCATGGACTTCGGGCGCATCACGATCGACCGCGACCTTGTGCTGTACCTGTTCGGCACGCCCGGTCAGGACCGCTTCGACTTCATGTGGGAGATCCTCGGCGAGGGCATGATCGGCTACCTGCTGCTGGTCGACGCCGCGCGCGAGGACTCGGTCGAGGAGGCGGCAGGCATCCTCGAGGCGTTCCGGACGATGGCCCGCGTGCCGTACGTCGTCGGGCTCAACCGCGCCCAGGCCGACGACCACGTGCTGTTGGAGAGCGTCCGGACCCGGCTGGCAATCCCCGCGGACGTGGCGATCATGCCGTGCGACGCGACCGACAAGGAGTCGGTCAAGAACGTGCTGCTGGCCCTGCTCTACGCGGTGCTCGACGAGGTCGAGGCCGAAGCCGTCCGGGCCTAACCGCTCATGCTGCGGGTCCGGATCGGGCGCCACCGGCGGGTCGAGCCGGCGGTCGTGACGGTCGTGCTCGCGTCGGGCGACGACGTGGTGCTGCCGCCCGAGTCGCCGCTGGCGCGCGCCATGGGCGAAGTGGCCAGGCTGCTCGCGCACTGGTGACGCTGCGACCGCTTCAGGAAGGACCACTGATGCCCGATGGTCTTGGAACAGACCTGCTTGTGGAGGGACGCGGCGTGAAGCAGCTCGGCGACATCCTGCTCGAGGGCGGGCTCGTCAGCTCCAGCCAGCTTGCCGCCGCCCGGGAGGAGCAGGAGCGCGCCGGCCGAGCGCTTGGCCGAGTGCTGATCGAGCAGGGCGCGCTGACCGAAGCGCAGCTCGTTGCGGCCCTGGCGACGCAGATCGGCTACCGGTTCGTGGACCTGTCCGAGTTCGCCGTCGACGGCTCTGCCGTCGGCCGCGTCCCGGGCCCCGTCTGCCGGCGCCACTCGGCGATCCCGATCGGCTTCGAGGACGGCAAGCTGCTGGTCGCGATGGCCGACCCGGCGAACGTGTTCGCCATCGACGACATCAGGTCCCTCACCCGCATGGACGTCAAGCCCGTCGTCGCGACCCGGGCCGACGTGGCCGCCGCGATCGACCGCTACTACCGCGCCGACTCCGACCTCGACGACATCTCCGCGGTCCTCGACGCGCAGGAGGAGGAGGACGAGCTCTCCAAGGTCAAGGAGATCGTCGAGGACGCGCCGATCGTCAAGTACGTCAACCTGCTCATCACACAGGCGATCCAGGACCGCGCGTCTGACATCCACCTGGAGCCCACCGAGACCGACCTGCGGGTCCGATTTCGCATCGACGGCGTGCTGCACGAGGTGATGCGGTCGCCGAAGGCGATCCAGTCTGGCGTGATCAGCCGCCTCAAGATCATGGCGGATATCAACATCGCCGAGCGTCGCGTCCCGCAGGACGGGCGCCTCTCGGTCAACGCGCACGGCAAGAAGGTCGATCTCCGGGTCGCCACCTTGCCGACGGTGTGGGGCGAGAAGGTCGTCATGCGGATCCTGGACAACTCCACCGCCCGGCTGGACCTGGCGGACCTCGGGTTCTCTGAAGCCAACTACGAGCGCTATTCGCGCAGCTTCACCAAGCCGTACGGGATGATCCTGGTGACCGGCCCGACCGGCTCCGGCAAGTCGACCACGTTGTACGCGACGCTGAACATCATCAGCCGACCCGAGGTAAACGTCATCACGGTCGAGGACCCAGTCGAGTACCGGCTGCCGAACATCAACCAGGTGCAGACCAATAACAAGGCTGGACTGACGTTCGCCTCGGCGTTGCGCTCGATCCTGCGCTCAGACCCCGACATCGTGCTCATCGGCGAGGTCCGCGACCACGAGACCGGCCAGATCGCGGTCGAGGCGGCGCTGACCGGACACCTTGTCCTCTCGACCCTTCACACCAACGACGCGCCGTCCGCGGTTGTGCGGCTCACCGAGATGGGCATCGAGCCATTCCTGGTGGGCTCTGCCCTGGACGCGGTGCTGGCCCAGCGACTGGCCCGTCGCCTCTGCACGAAGTGCAAGGAGGCCTACACGCCGACGCACGAGTCGCTGACGGCCGCGAGATTCTCGTGGCCCGACGGTGAGCCGCTGCCCGAGCTCTTTCGACCGGTCGGCTGCTCGGTCTGCGCCAAGACCGGTTACAAGGGGCGCCTGGCCCTGCACGAGGTGATGGTCGTCAGCGAGGAGGTCGAGCGGCTCTCGGTCGAGCGGGCGTCCGCGACCGCGATCGGGCAGGTGGCGCGTGACGAGGGGATGCGGACACTGCGTGACGACGGCTTCGACAAGGTGCTCTCGGGCGTCACGTCGCTGGACGAGATCCTGCGCGTCGTCGTCTGATCCGTCGTCCCAGCTCGGGCTGCCAAAGGTTTGGCAAGGTGGCCTTCCCCGCTCAAGCAGAGCCCCCGGCACGCCGATCTGACGCCAGACAGGTGTCCCGTGGTCTGCGTGGCGCCGAAGCCGAGAGGGGTCAGCACGTGGAGACGTCCGGATACCAGCCGGTGCCGAACGAGCCGGGGGGCTTCGCGCCTGCGCCCGTCCCCACGCCGGAGCCTGACGCTCCGGCGAACGAGGGTTGGACCTACTCCTACGCCGTCGAGTCGGCCCCGGCTGACGCTCCGCCGGTTGAGGCGGTCGAGGCGGCTGAGGCGACCGCGACCGAGACGTGGGGGAGCGACCCGCTGGGCGCCTCCTGGGCTCCGACGGAGGAGGCTGCGCCTGCTTCGGCTTACGTGCCGGAGCTGCTGGTGCCTGCGGCCACGCCGCTCGCTGCGCCGACGCCGTTTGCTCCGGAGGTGGTTGCCCTCTCCGAGTCGGACACCTCGGTCCTCGTGGCCGATTCGGAGGCCGAGGAGGCTGCGTACAGCCGCGGATCCACCGAGGCCCCTTCCGACGAGGATGACCTCAACCTCAACGACATGCTCATCTTGGTGCTCGACCGCGGCGCGTCCGACCTCCACCTCACGTCGGGGGCACGGCCGGCGATCCGGCTCAACGGTGAGCTCGTCCAACTCAGTGACGAATACCCGATCCTGACGCCGCCTGTGATCCAGCGCGTGATGTACGCCGCACTGACGCAGAAGCAGCGGGAGAAGTTCGAGGAGAACCTGGAGCTCGACTTCGCCTACAGCGTGCCGGGGCGTGCGCGGTTCCGCGTCAACATTTACCGTCAGCGTGACGCCCTTGGGGCGGCGTTCCGCATCATCCCCTTCGAGATCAAGAAGCTCGAGGACCTCGGAGTTCCGCCGTCGGTGGCGAACTTCGCGTCCCTCGCCCGCGGTTTCGTGCTCGTAACCGGTCCCACCGGGTCGGGCAAGTCGACCACGCTGGCGGCCCTGGTCGATCTGGCGAACCGCACCCGCGCGGAGCACATCATGACCGTCGAGGATCCGATCGAGTTCCTCCACCGGCACCAGAAGTGCATCGTCAACCAGCGCGAGGTCGGTGAGGACACCTGGTCCTTCCAGAACGCGCTCAAGCACGTTCTCCGACAGGACCCCGACATCATCCTAGTCGGCGAGATGCGTGACCTGGAGACGATCTCGGTGGCGCTGACCGCAGCCGAGACA
>JBOGDX010000078.1:0-3615 GCA_050743225.1 Actinomycetes bacterium
GCCCCCGACCCAGTCCAGGACGTGGACCAGGCCGGAGACCACGACCGCCCTGGCCGCCGTCGGAGGGTCCGCCGGCACCAGGTCGACCGCGCGCCGCGCCGCGACCAGGGCGGCGTCGGTGCGCCCCGCGTCGAGCAGGAAGCGCGCGTACTTGGCCTCGAGCAGGCCCAGCCGCACCGGGTCCGCCGCCGGGTCGGCCTGCAGCCAGGACCGCACCCGCTCGATGATCTCCACGGCGGTGACGTCCTGGTCGCAGATGGCGGCGATGGACGCGGCCCGGGAGAAGACGTCGACGGCGTCCGACCCGACCAGCTCGGCCGCGTCGGGGACCAGCGGCCACAGCCGCCTGACCCGGTCGTACTGCACGTGCGCCTCGTCGTAGGCATAGACGTGCTCGGCTGCCAGCGCGGCCCGCATCGACCACTCGAGCGAGCGCCAGGCCTGACCCGCCCGGTCGGCATGCTCGGCGACGACGGCCGGACGGGCGTCGGCCAGCTCGAGGGCGTCGGCCAGCAGCCCGTGAACGGCGCGGCGCTCGCCCGGAAGCATGTCCGCGTAGAGCGCCTCGGCCAGCAGCGCGTGCCGCACGGCTAGCCCGCCACCGGGGTCAGCGACGAGCAGCTGCCCGCGCACCGCCTCGTCGACGACCCGGTCCAGCTCCTCGGACAGGCCCTTCCGAACGGCCACCGCGGCCAGCACCGGCTGGCTGATCCTCTCGCCGGCCGCGGCCACGACCCGCAGCAGCTCCGCCGTGCCCGGGCTGCAGGCCCGCGTGCGGTGGACGAGCACCTCACGAAGGCTGGCCGGCAGGGTGTCGGCGTGCCCGGCCAGCGCGGCCCGCATCAGTGCTTCCGCCGCGTACGGGTTGCCCCCCGACCGGGCGTGGATCCGGGCGACCAGTGGCTCGCCCAGCACCGAGCGCGGGTCGCCACCGAGGAGGTCGGTGAGCTGCTCCTTCGTCTCCCCCAGCGACATGGGGCCAACCGTGATCTCCCGGGCGTGCGGCGCGCGGCGCCGGTCCTGGAGCCACTCGGCGAGGACGTCACCGACCTCGTCCGGCCGGTAGGCGACCACGACGCCCAGGCGCTGGCGGTCGAGGGCTGCGCACACGTAGGCGAGCATCTCGAGGGAAGCCAGGTCCGCGCAGTGCAGGTCGTCGATCACGAGAACGGTCGGCGACTCCTCCGCCGCGCGGTCGAGCACCGCGGACACCGAAGCGATGAGCCGGGCCTGGTCCGAGCCCGCCTCGGTCCGCGCACCGAGCTCCGGCAGCAGCAGCGCGAGGTCGCTGGGGTCCGGCCCGAGCACACGCGGCGCCGCGGACTTGGGCAACCTCGACAGCAGGGACCGCAGCGCCGAGATGACCGGCGCGTACGGCATGCGGCCACCGAGGAAGCCGACGCCTGCTCCCCGGCCGACCAACGTGTCGGGTGGCGCGGTGGCCACCACCTCGTCGAGCAGGCGCGTCTTGCCCGCCCCCGCCTCCCCGTGGACCAGCGCCACGCCCGGCTCTCCCGCCGCCGCGCCGTCCAGGACGCCACCGAGCTCGAACAGCTCCTTCTCGCGGCCGACGAAGCCTGGACGGGACAGCACGCCTTCACCGTCGCGGGTGCCGGGGCACGCCGTCAACGCCGATCTGAGGTAGTAGCGGCCGGAATCTGAGGTAGGGCGCCGCATGCGCCGGTCCGTCCCGGTGGGCAGAGTGATCTTGCGGGGACACGAGGAGCCGGGCCGGCGCGGGGGATCGGCCCGAACTGCGGTGGAGAGCGGGGGCACCCCGACGGGGGAACGCATCGCGAGCGGAGACGCGTCGCAACGGGGGAGGGGACCGCTGCGCGACGGAGCGGCCGCGGCGAGACGCGGGTGCGTGGAGAGCGGCCGCGGCGGGCAGCCGTCGCGGCCGCTGCTCCCGGCCGATGAGTCGGCCAGCCCGCCGCTGCCTCCGACGTAAGGGGTTGCCGGGCACATCTGAGGAGTGGTGCCCGATGAACGGGGCCACCTCAGAGGCGCAGGTTCGTCCTGGCCGGCGGCACTCGGCCACCGGCACGAAGGAAGGGACGGACCACCATGAACGGATTCCGCCGAGCAGCCGAGGTCCTCCTCGGCGTGCTCATCAGCATGGTGCTGACGACCCGAGTGGCCGCAGCCAAGGGATACATCGAACGGGACGAGAGTGTCCCGCGCTCACCCCGCGCGGTCGAGGGGCCGACAGAGGTGCCCAACACTGCAGGCGGCGGGAGCGCGCCCGACGTGTCCAGCAGCCTGGCCGACGAGGGGTACAGCCTCGCGCAGCTCATCACGGTGACGGCGCTCACAGTGGCGCTGGCGCTCGCGATCGCCTTCATGGCGCAGCGTGCGTTCCGGCACCACCGCGCCGTGAGGACCAGCTGACCGCACGGCGACCTGACGCGGCGGCGTGCCGGCCAGGCACCCGCCGTGTCGCGCTGCCCGATCGGGTAGGACTGCCTCATGAGCAGCGACGCAGACGTGAGGATCGAGCACGACTCGATGGGCGAGGTCCGGGTTCCCGTCGACGCGAAGTGGCGGGCCCAGACGCAGCGCGCGGTCGAGAACTTCCCGATCAGCGGTGCAACTCTCGAGCGGTCCCACATCGAGGCACTGGCGCGCATCAAGGCGGCCGCGGCCACCGTGAACGCCTCGATGGGAGTGCTCGACCAGGACGTCGCCGACGCCATCGTCTCGGCGGCCGACGAGGTCGCGCGCGGTGACTGGGACGCGCACTTCCCGATCGACGTCTTCCAGACCGGGTCGGGCACGTCGAGCAACATGAACGCGAACGAGGTCATCGCGACGCTGGCGACGGAGCGTCTCGGCCGGGACGTGCACCCCAACGACGCGGTGAACGCGTCGCAGTCCTCGAACGACGTGTTCCCGTCGTCGATCCACATCGCAGCCACCTCCGCCGTCGTACACGACCTGGATCCCGCCTTGCGCCACCTCGAGTCCGCCCTGTCCCGCAAGGCCGAGGAGTTCGCCACGGTCGTGAAGTCGGGACGCACCCACCTGATGGACGCGACGCCGGTGACCCTCGGGCAGGAGTTCGGGGGGTACGCCGCGCAGGTGCGGCTCGGGGCGGAGCGGCTCGATGCGACGCTGCCTCGCGTCGCGGAGCTGCCCCTGGGCGGCACGGCCGTCGGCACCGGGATCAACACGCCGCCGGGGTTCCCGGCGCAGGTCATCGCGGAGGTCGCACGGGCTACCGGCCTGCCACTCACCGAGGCGCGTGACCACTTCGAAGCGCAGGGGGCCCGCGACGGGCTCGTCGAGCTGTCAGGTCAGCTGCGCACGATCGCCGTGTCCCTGACCAAGGTGTCCAACGACATCAGGTGGATGGGCTCGGGCCCGCGCACCGGGTTGGCCGAGATCATGCTGCCCGACCTGCAGCCCGGGTCCTCGATCATGCCCGGCAAGGTGAACCCGGTCATCCCCGAGGCCGTGTGCATGGTCTGCGCACAGGTCATCGGCAACGACGCAGCCATCGCGTTCGGAGGGGCGGCCGGGTCGTTCGAGCTCAACGTGATGCTGCCGATGCTCGCGCGCAACGTCCTCGAGTCGATCCGGCTGCTGGCCAACGTGTCGCGGCTGCTCGCCGAC
>JBOGDX010000078.1:3625-9335 GCA_050743225.1 Actinomycetes bacterium
CGACCGCTGCATCGACGGGATCACGGCCGACGTGGCCCGCTGCCGGGAGTACGCGGAGTCGTCGCCGTCGGTGGTGACGCCGTTGAACCGCTACATCGGCTACGAGGCGGCGGCGCGGGTTGCGAAGCAGTCGCTGGCCGAGCGCAAGACCATCCGCGAGGTCGTGCTGGAGCAGGGGTACGTCGCGCGAGGCGAGCTGACCGAGCAACAGCTGGACGAGGCCCTCGACGTGCTACGGATGACGCGTCCCTGACCGCGCCGGTCAGTCGTCGGGCGGCGGCGCGGAGGCGGTCAGTGGTCAGTACCAGCCCTTGGACTGGAAGGTGTTCCATGCCCCGCACGGGGTGCCGTGGGCGGACCGGATGTAGGAGAGGCCCCACTGGATCTGGGTGACCGGGTCGGTCCGCCAGTCCGAGCCGTACTCGCTCATCTTCGAGCCGGGCAGCGCCTGCGGGATGCCATAGGCGCCCGAGGACGGGTTCGTCGCGGTGTGGTCCCACCCGGACTCGCGCTCCCAGAGGGAGTCGAGGCACGAGAACTCGCCGGCTCCCCAGCCGTACGACTCGGCCGCCATGCTGGCCGCTATCCCCCGCGCGTCTCCGCTGAACTTCGGGGTCCGCGATGCCGACCGGCTGGCCCGCTCGCGCTCCTGCCGAGCCTGCCGAGCCTCGCGTGCCTCTCGGGCCGCCCGCTGGCGCGCAGCCTCCTGGCGCAGCTCTTCCTCGATCTCGGCGAGCTGCTCGCCGGACGGCTTCATGGGCAGGGTTGCCGATGCGGTCGCGGGCAGGAGGGCACGGTCCGCGGCCGGTTCGGCCACGACCTCGTCTCCTCCGGGGAGACCCGTTACCGCGAGCGCGACTGTGGTGGAGGCGGCGGCCACGGCGCTTGCCACGGCCATCCCCCGGATCGAGATCCGGCTCTTCACGTCTGTTCCTTCCAGCGCAGCCGGCGTCCTCATGCGACGCCGGCTTCGGCGTCACCCCGGTCACGGGCCTCCCGGGTGCTGGTCGCGCGATCCCCCGAGAAGGGAGGCTCGGGCCCCGCCGAACAGCGGGGCGGCGCAGGCCTGATGGTTCGACCTCACTCAGAGTGACGAGAGGTGACGGCCTTGCGCGGGGTCTTACCTCCCGACCATGCAACACATCGCAGGTCAAAGGCCAGTTCTGGTGCCGTGTGCTCGGTCACACGCGAAAGGTGAATGTCCCCATATTCCGAGACGCCGGTCACACTGTGTGACCGGCGTCTCCTGTCCTGGCGACCAGGCGGCGGGGCGTCAGGCCGGCACGTCCTCCAGGAGCTCGGTGACCAACGCGGCGATCGGTGAGCGCTCCGAGCGGGTCAGCGTCACGTGAGCGAACAGGGGATGACCCTTCAGGGCCTCGATGACGGACGCGACGCCGTCGTGACGCCCGACCCGCAGGTTGTCCCGCTGTGCCACGTCGTGGGTGAGCACCACCCGCGACCCCTGCCCGACCCGGGACAGCACCGTGAGAAGCACGTTGCGCTCCAAGGACTGCGCCTCGTCGACGATGACGAACGCGTCGTGCAGCGAGCGCCCGCGGATGTGGGTCAGCGGCAGCACCTCGAGCATGCCGCGGTCCAGGATCTCGTCGACGACGTCGCCGGTGACCAGCGCGCCGAGGGTGTCGAACACCGCCTGCGCCCAGGGGCTCATCTTCTCGGACTCGCTGCCCGGCAGGTACCCCAGCTCCTGGCCGCCCACGGCGTACAGCGGCCGGAACACCACGACCTTGCGGTGCTGGCGACGCTCCATGACGGCCTCGAGACCAGCGCACAGGGCCAGCGCCGACTTGCCGGTCCCGGCCCGCCCTCCCAGGGAGACGATGCCGATGTCGGGGTCGAGGAGGAGGTCGAGGGCAACCCGCTGCTCGGCGCTGCGGCCGTGCAGGCCGAACGCGTCACGGTCGCCACGCACCAGCCGCACCTGCTTCTCCGGCGTCACCCGGCCCAGCGCGCTGCCGCGCTCGGAGGCCAGCACCAACCCGGTGTGGCAGGGCAGCTCGCGGGCCGCCTCCAGGTCGGCGCGCTCCGTGTCGTAGAGGCCGTCGACGAACTCCGCGGGAACGGTCACCTCGGCCATGCCGGTGAACCCCGACTCGACCGCACCCTTGCCGCGGTACTCCTCCGCAACGAGGCCAACCGCCGACGCCTTGACCCGCATCGGCAGGTCCTTGCTCACCAGGGTGACGTCGGCGCCTTCCTCGCTGAGGTTGCGCGCGACGGCCAGGATCCTCGCGTCGTTGTCGGCATGCCCTCCCATCGGCCGGAAGCCGGGGGGCAGCACGGCCGGGTCGGTGTGGTTGAGCTCGACCCTGATCGTCCCGCCCAGGTCGCCCACCGGCAGCGGCTCGTCGAGGCGGCCGTGCCGGACCCGCAGGTCGTCGAGCAGTCGCAGCGCCTGCCGGGCGAAGTAGCCGAGCTCGGGGTGCGCTCGCTTGCCCTCGAGCTCGGTGATCACCACCACCGGCAGCACGACCTCGTGCTCGTCGAAGCGCAGCACCGCGAGCGGGTCGGCGAGCAGGACGCTCGTGTCGAGGACGAACGTGCGCGGACGGGCGGCAGCGGTCACGAAGGCTTCTCCTCAGGCGTGCACCCGGGCGCACGGCCGGTTGTCGCCGACGTGGCGCGAGCGGGTGGTGACGACCGGGACCTGGCCCGAGAGCCGGACGCCGGCCCTCTCGTCTGCGCCTGGAACACGCACGCGCACCTGCACGAAAAGGGCCTCCCGAGCGGTCGGCGCGGATCGCCGTCCGCTGCCCGGGACGGTACGCCGGGAGAGGCGCTCGGCCCGCTCCGACACGCGGTCGCGACCTGATGTCGACCGGCCGGCCGGTCGGAGTGGCGGGTCGGCTCACTCGCCGAAGCGGCGGCCTCGCGCGGCGTAGGACCGGATGGCCCGGAGGAAGTCGACCTTGCGGAAGTCCGGCCAGTAGGCCTCGCAGAAGTAGAACTCCGAGTGCGCGCTCTGCCAGAGCAGGAACCCCGACAGCCGCTGCTCGCCGGAGGTGCGGATGACCAGGTCGGGATCGGGCTGGCCCTTGGTGTAGAGGTGCTCGGCGATGTGCTCGACGTCGAGCAGCTGGGCGAGGTCCTCGATCGTGGTGCCCTTGGACGCGTGCTCCTGCAACAGGGACCGCACCGCGTCGGCGATCTCCCGGCGGCCGCCGTACCCGACGGCGACGTTGACGTGCAGGCCGTCCACGTCGGCCGTTCGTGCTGCCGCGTCCTTGAGCGAACGGGCCGTGTCGGAGGGCAGCAGGTCGAGCGCGCCCACGGGGTGCACCCGCCACCGGCCGTCGGAAGCGATCTCGTCGACCAGGCCCTCGATGATCGCCAGCAGCGGCGTCAGCTCGGAGGCAGGGCGGTTGAGGTTGTCGGTCGAGAGCAGCCACAGCGTGACGACCTCGACGCCGACCTCCTCGCACCAGCCGAGCACTTCCTCGACCTTGTCCGCGCCGGCCCGCCAGCCGCGGGACTTCGGCGCGCCCGAGGCCTTGGCCCAGCGGCGGTTGCCGTCCAGGATCACGCCGACGTGCCGCGGGATCTGCTCGTGGTCGAGAGAGGACGCGATACGCCGGGCATAGAAGCCGTAGAGCAGGTCCCGCACGGTCGCCCAGCGTAGACCCGGCGGCAATCCGCCCCCCGATATCTACCGGTTGGTAACTTACGGTGGCGAAGGTTATGGTGCCGTCATGGATGACGTGGTGCGGTCGGTCAAGCCCCACCTGCGCGGCTGGCTGCACGCGGGGACCTTCCCGCTCGCGGTCGTCGCCGGTGTCGTGCTGGTCGTCCTCGCCGACGGCCCCCGGGAGACGGTGGCGACCGCGGTCTACGCCGCGAGCGCCGCCCTGCTGTTCGGCATCAGCGCGCTCTACCACCGTGGCTCGTGGTCACCCGCGGTCGAACGGCAGCTCAAGCGACTCGACCACTCCAACATCTTCCTGATCATCGCGGGCACCTACACGCCGTTCAGCGTGATCCTGCTCGACGATCACGGCGGGGCGGCACTGCTCTGGATCGTCTGGCTGGCAGCGCTCGGCGGCATCGCGTTCCGCGTGCTGTGGGTCGGCGCACCGCGCTGGCTCTACACGCCTGTCTACATCGCGCTGGGCTGGGTCGCGATCTTCTACATCGGCGACATCCTGCAGACCGGCGGCGTGGCCGTCGTGATTCTGCTCGCGGTCGGCGGCGCGCTCTACAGCCTCGGCGGCGTCGTCTACGCGACCAAGCGGCCCAATCCGTCTCCCCGCTGGTTCGGCTTCCACGAGGTCTTCCACGCGCTGACCCTCGGGGCCTACGTCGTGCACTACGTCGCGGTCTCCCTCACCACCTACACCGCCTAGCGACGTACGTCCGGCAGGCGTCCGGCGGGCTGGCTGGATCGCGGCTACGACGCGCTGTCCGGGCCCTGGGCGCGGACTCGCTCGACGTTCTCCATCGCCTGGCGCAGCTCCCCCAGCCACTCCTCGGCGTTGCGACCCACCAGCCGCACCGACCAGGCCAGCGCCTCGGACCGGGAGCGGGCGACGCCCGCCTCGACCAAGGTGTCCAGCACCAGCCGCTCCGGCTGCCGCAACCGGGTCATCACCGGCACGGCGAGGTGCGTGAACAGCCGGCGGTCCCCGGCCACCTCGACGCCCCAGGCGACCTTGCGTCGGAAGCGGTGCTCGGCCTCGCGGGCGATCGCGATCCGCCGGTCCCGGGTGTCCTCACGGAACCCCCGGACCCGGCCGTCCACGGCGGCCGACCGCTCGGCCTCCGAGGCCTCGCCCGGCAGGGTGGGGGCCGTCAGCTGGCCGACGACCGTGATCTCCTCCCGGTCCACCGTCACGTCGACGGGGCCGGCGAACCAGTCCTGCGGGAGCCGGCCGGTGAACCAGCCCCGGACCGACTCGGCATCGGCGGCGTACTCATGTCTGCTCATGCAACGATGATTACACCGTTACACGGTAAGTCCAGCCCTGTTCACTGACGGCGGACCTGCTCGTCACCGGCGACCGGCTGATGGACGGCGGGCTGCTCGAAGACGATGTACGTGACCTCCCCGACGTGGTGCTCCCCGGTCTCCTCGAAGCCGAGGCGGCGCAGCAGGGCCCGGCCGCGCGCGTTCCATTCCTGCACGACGGCCCGCAGGCGGACCACGCCGGGCACCGCCCGGCCGTGGTCGAGCACCGCGGTCGCGAAGTCACGGCCGAGTCCCTGGCCGGTGAGGTCCGGGCGCATCCCGACCCCGACGTCGAGCACGCCGCCGCGCTCGTCGAGACCGGGCACCCGGGCCTCCACGCCGAAGCAGGCGAACCCAGCGACGTCGCCGCGGTCGTCCACTACGGCCCAGAACCCCTCCGCCGGGTCGATGGGCTCGGTCACGTCGTAGACCGACCACGGCCCGGGGTAGGCCCACCGCGCCATCGCCTCACCCTGCTCCGGGGTCAGCGGGCGCACCTCGAACCTCATCGCCGGACGCTCCCGACTGCCGCCGCCAGCGTGGCGGGGTCGGTCGTGGGCTTGTCGCAGACGAAGCCGCGGCACACGTAGGCGGTCGCACGCCCGCCGAGCAGGGGCCGGTCGGCGAGCAGCGGCACGGCGGGCAAGGCCGGCCGTTCGGGGTCCCCTACCGCGATTGCCGCCCCGGGTGCCATCCCCAGCAGCGCCACCCGGCGCAGCTCGGCGGTCGCCGGGTCGTCCGTTC
>JBOGDX010000079.1:0-9325 GCA_050743225.1 Actinomycetes bacterium
TCGGCCTCCTCCTGGGCCGCCGCGAGCAGTCGAGCGCGCAGGATGCGCATCGCCTGGTCCTTGTTCTGCAGCTGCGACTTCTCGTTCTGGCAGGACACCACGATCCCGGTCGGCAGGTGGGTGATGCGCACCGCGGAGTCGGTCGTGTTCACGCTCTGGCCGCCCGGTCCCGACGACCGGTAGACGTCGACGCGCAGGTCGTTCGGGTCGATGCTCACGTCCACGTCCTCGGCCTCGGGAAGGACGAGGACGCCGGCCGCGGACGTGTGGATCCGCCCCTGCGACTCGGTGACCGGGACCCGCTGCACGCGATGCACCCCGCCTTCGTACTTCAACCTGGACCACACACCTTCGCCGGGCGCTGGGTTCCCGCGCGACTTGACGGCGAAGGACACGTCCTTGAAGCCCCCGAGGTCGGACTCCGTGGACTCGATCACCTCGGTCTTCCAGCCGACCCGCTCTGCGTACCGGAGGTACATGCGCAGCAGGTCACCCGCGAACAGCGCCGACTCCTCGCCGCCCTCACCCGCTTTGATCTCGACGATGACGTCCTTGTCGTCGTTCGCGTCGCGCGGCAGCAGGAGCATGCGCAAGCGGGCCTCCAGGTCGTCCCTGCGGGCCTCCATGACCGGCACCTCGGCCCGGAACGAGTCGTCCTCAGCGGCCAGCTCACGGGCCGTCGCCAGGTCGCCGGCCAGCGCCCGCAGCTCACGGTGGGCCTCGACGACCTGCGTCAGCTCGGCGTAGCGCTTGCCCAGGGCTCGGGCCCGGGACAGGTCCCCGTGCACCGCAGGGTCGGCGAGCTCGGTCTCGAGGCGTGCGTGCTCGGCGAGCAGCTCAGCAGGAGCCTCGAGCACGGCGACCTTCCTCTCGTACGGAGCAACGAAAACGGCGCCGGCCGCAGCCCCGGAAGGGACCATCGGCCGACGCCGCGGGTGAGCTACTTGGTGCCCTGCTTGCCGAAGCGCTTCTCGAACCGCGCCACGCGGCCGCCGGTGTCGAGGATCTTCTGCTTGCCGGTGTAGAAGGGGTGGCACTGCGAGCAGACCTCGGCGTGGATGACGCCGTTCTTCGCGGTGCTGCGGGTCGTGAACGTGTTGCCACAACTGCAGGTGGCAGTCGTCTCGACGTACTCGGGGTGGATGTCGGCCTTCACGGTGATGCTCTCCTCGGGTTGACGGTCGCCGGGTCGCCCGGGCGGAGGGCGCGGGCGTGAACCGGAACCAGCGGACCAGTCTGCCAGAGACGGGTCCGTTGCTCACAACCGAGTGAGGGGATCCGCCTGTTCCCGGAAGGGCAGCTCCATCGCGTCGCCGAGGCACGCCGCAGCCGCTGCCGCGAAGCTCGGGACAGTGCGCCAGGGCGGGTGCCGGTCCACCGCACCGGCGTACTCCCCGGTCAGCACCCTGATGCACCGCATCCCCGCGGCGACGGCCCCGGCGACGTCCTTGTCCGGTCGGTCACCGATGTGGACCGTGCGGGCCGGCTCCCCGCCCAAGAGCTCGAGGGCATGCAGGAACGCGGCGGGGTGGGGCTTGCGCACGGCCCGACCGCCGAGCTCGTCGGAGACGACGACCCCCGTGAGGAGATGTCCCAGCCCGAGAGCCGCGACCTTGGCGCGCTGGACGTCGGGCATCCCGTCGGTCACGCACACGACCGGCATCGCGTCCGCCAGAGCGCGCAGGGCAGCCACCACGCCGGGGTAGGGGACGAGCCGACGTGGGGAGTGGGCAGCGAACGTCGCGATGAGGTCGGGCAGGTGGTCGGTCGGCGCTGCGCCGAGACTCTCGAGCGCCCGGTCGATGATCCGGCCGCGATCGGAGCCCTCTGCGCAGGTCTTCACCAGTGCCTCGTGCAGCGCCGTGCGGTCCAGCCCGAGCTGCGCCCCGCGGCGCGCCACCGCGTCCCACGCCCCCGCGAGCCAGGCCTGTTGCGGGTAGAGCGTGTCGTCGAGGTCCACCGTGACAGCTGCGACGGCGCTGGTCATGCGCTCCTCGCCACAGGTGGGCAGGTCAGGAGCTCCGGCTCGCGCGGGGCCAGCAACGCCCTGATGTCTGGTTCCGCGAGGGCTGCCACGACCGCGGCGGCGGCATGCCCGTCGCCGTAAGGACACTCGAGCCGGGCAACCCGGACCAGCTCCTCGTCGCGGTCCAGGCGCCGGACAGCAGCCAGCACCCGGTCGCGGTCGAGCCCGGTCAGCACCGCGGCTGAGGACTCGACCCCCTCCCAGCGCGGGGTCGTCGAGCGCATGACGACGACCGGGACCCCGAGGTAGGACGCCTCCTCCTGGACGCCGCCGCTGTCGGTGACGACCAGCCGGCTCGCAGCCAACGCACGCAGCATGTCGACGTGCCCTAGCGGCTCCGAGAGTCGTACGTCGGGCAGCGAGCCGACCTCGTCCCACCATCCGTTGGCCTCGAGCCGGTCGCGCGTTCGCGGGTGGATCGGGAACAGGACCGGGCCGTGCCGTTCGCCCAGCCCTGACAGGACGGAGACCAGGACCCGCAGCCGGGCCGGATCGTCGACATTGGTCGCGCGGTGAGCGGTGACGAGCACGCCTGCCCGGTCCTTCAGCGCCCGCCGTTCGACGCCTGCCATGCGCACGGCGTCCAGCACCGGGTTGCCGACCACCCGCACCCGGGCGGGATCGACTCCTTCGGCAGCGAGGAACGACGCCGCGAGCTGGGTCGGTGCCAGATGGACCGTCGCCAGGGACGCGAGAAGTCGGCGGTTCGTCTCCTCCATCGAGCGCTCGTTGAACGATCGCAGCCCGGCCTCGACGTGGACGACGCCCACGCCTGCCCTTCTGGCCGCCATCGCCATCAGCGGTGCGGTATACGTGTCGCCGAGAACGACCAGGGCGTCGGTCGGGTTGCGCGCCATCTCGGCGTACGCGGACGAGAGCAGTGCTCCGACCCGGGAAGCCTCGTCGCGGGGAAGCGACCACGTCTCGTCGGGAGCACAACCGAGCTCGGCGAACACGTCGGCGGCCAGCCGCGGGTCCGAGTGCTGCCCGGTCGCGACGCAGCGCACGGCGTGACCGGCTGCCCTGAGGGCGGCGACGACCGGGGCGAGCTTGACCACTTCCGGTCGGGTGCCGACGGCCACCGTGATTGCCAGTGGGCCACTCACCCCGAGTACACCTCGGCCAGGTAGCGGGCCATGCGCACGCCCGGCCGGGGCACCAGCCGCTCCGGCCGTGCACCGACACCAAGAATGGCACGCAGGTACTCGGTGACCAGGTCGGCGCCGGCGTGCACGGTCAGCGGCAGCCCACCCGAGAACCGGGGGTTTACCTCGTGCACCGTCACGGCACCGTCCTCGGCCACGAAGCCCTGCACGTTCGCCGGGCCGACGATCCCGCACGCCTTGACCACGAGGGACACCACGTTGGCGACCTCCTCGTCGACGAAGGTCTCCCCCTTGGTCGAGATGCCCGCCCTGGTCTCCAGCCGCCAGCGCGGACAGACGGCGAGGACCGCGCCCGAATCGTCGACCAGGACGTCGGCGGTGAACTCGCGGCCTGTGAGCTGGGTCTGCACGAGGGGGCCAGGCGTGGCGCTGATCGCGACCCGCAGCTGCTGCTGATTCGTCGCGACGCGCACGTCGCGACTGCCCCGCCCGAACCTCGGCTTCACCACCCAGGGTCCCGGGACTCCCTCGGCCTTGCCCAGTCCCGTCTGGGGGACGGGCAGACCGGCGGCCGTCATCGCCTGGTGAAACGCCCACTTGTCGAGGCAGGTATCGACGGCCTCCTTGGAGGGCATCAGGGTTCGCACGCCCGCCTCGTCAAGGTACTGGGTGGACCCGGACAACGCCGCGTACTCCTCGGCGACGGTGCACATCAGTGCCTGCGCCCCGGTGACCGTGGCCACCCGGAGCAGCGCGGCGAGAAAGTGCGGGTCGTCGCCGCGTGGCACGAGGTGCGGCTCGTCGGCGAGGGCGAGGCCGACCGCGTGCTCGTCAGCGTCGACTCCGATCACCCGGTGCCCGCGCTCCTGCAGCGTCCGGATGACGGCCACTCCGGCCGCACCTCCCGCGCCGGTGACGAGGACCGTCGTTCGGTGCAGCGGGTCCGGGTCAACCGCGGTCGCCGTCGGTGCGGTTGTAACCTGCTCGCCCACCACGTCCGCACCGCGCTGGAACCGGGCGGCCCGCTGCGGGTCCAGCGCGGGTGGCGGCGTCGCACCGGCGACGCCCGCAAGCAGCGGGGGTGCCCCCGCCCGCCGCGAGCGCAGCTCGGGGTGGGTGTCGAGGTAGGCACGGACCCAGAGCCTGAGCTGGACGACGGCGGAGGTCGAGGCGGGCTCCCACTGCCGTCCCGCCACGGTCTCTATGACGGTCGCGACGACTTCGGGGTCCTTCTCCGCCCGGACCGCCCGCAGCAGCGCCGGCGCTGTCGTGGCGAGTCCGAGTTCGGCGGCCTGCCGGACGGCGGCAACGCGCACTGCCGGGTCGACGTCGGTCAGCCCGCCCGTGACACCGCGGCGAACCCTCGTCAGGCGGACGACTCGCCAGGCCGTGGCGACGACAAGCAGGCCGAGGCCCGTGAGCAGCACGAACTGAAGGGCCGCGGGCCCGGAGAGCAGGCCGCCCTCGGCGGCCAGGTGCGATGTGGTCACGACTGGTCCAATCGGGTGACCAGCGCGAATCCTTTAGAACCCAGTCACAGGACATCGCTGACGCGGGCCGCGCGCGGCATGCGGGCCTTCGCGTTCGGCAAGATCACCCAGAGCATGAAGAAGAAGCCGATGAGCGTGTACGTGAGAGCGAACAGCGTCCCGACCCAGTCGTGGAAGAGGACGAGGCTGGACGGGCCGGCCTGGATGCCGACCCACAGCGAGCCCGCGATGCGCAGCACGTTGCCGGTCAGGACGACGGCCGCCGCGAGCACGAAGGCCGAGACCCGACGCACGGGCGACCCGCGCAGCACGCACAGCGCGATGGCGGCCAGTGCCAGGATGGGGATCAGGGCCGAGCAGAAGGGCGTGAGCGATGCCCGGAAGGCGTCGGCGTCTGACGGCAGGACCTGGAAGACGTGGTCGCCCACGACCGAGACCCGGTCGTAGCCGAGCAAGCCCAGGACCAGGCCGGTCTCTACGTCGCGAAGCGGTCCGGTGAACAGCGCGAACCCGCCGAACGCGATGACAAGGCTCAGCGCCAGCGCCAGACCCACCCATGCCCTGCGAACGGTCATGTCGCGCTGCCGCTCAGCGGCGACCACGAGGACCGCTTCGTCTTGGCCCAGGTGTACGGCCTGCCGAGCACGCCGTCCCACCAGGCCTTGGTGCAGACGAGCATGAACACGAAGAACAGCGGCGTCAGCCAGGCCACCGACCAGGCGGCGCGTCGGGGCGCGCGGCCCACGATGAGACCGACCGCGAGCTCGCAGAACGGGCCGGCGAACAGCAGCGCCGTCAGCGGCAGCATCTCGAACACCGAGACCGCTGGGCCGACACCCGCCACGCGCAAGACCGTGAACAGCAGGGTGAGGGCGCAGACCGCGGGCACGTGGTAGACGAGCAGGAAGAGCAGGGTCTCCACCTTCTCGGCCAGCGTGAGGTGATCGGACCGCAGGACCGGGCCCCGGTACTCGCGCCACACCTGCTGGTGCCCGCGGGCCCACCGGTAGCGCTGGGTCCGGAAGCGACGCAGTGTCGTCGCGCCCTCCTCCGTGTCGACCGCGGTGATGTCGTAGCGCACCCTTCCTCCCCGTAGCACGATCCGCAGGGTCAGGTCGGTGTCCTCGGTGACGCTGTCCTCGTTCCATCCGCCCAGCTCACGCAGCGTGGAGGCACGGACCGCGCAGTTGGCGCCGCCGTATGCCGGCAGTCCGAACAGCGCCTGCCGGCCGTACTCGTTGACCAGGTATCCGGAGAAGTAGTCGATCGCGATCGAACGCGCCAGGGTGCTCTCGACGGAGTTGCGGATGATGCAACGCCCCTGAACCGCGTCGACCCGCACGTCCTGGAAGTGCCGAGCGAGCCGCGCGATCACGTCGCGGCGCGGGACGTGGTCAGCGTCGAACACGACCAGCACCTCCCCGCGGGCCACCGCCGCCGCGCGGTTGAGGGCACCTGACTTCCCGCCACCGGCCCCGCTCGGTCGGCGCAGCACCCGCATGTGCCGCTCGCCCGCGGTCAACCGCTCGAGCATGTCTCCGGTCCCGTCGACGGAACCGTCGTCGACGAAGATGATCTCGAGGTGGGACCTCGGGTAGTGCAGGGCTGCCATGCCGTGGACGAGGGACTCGACGACCAGCGCCTCGTTGTGGCAGGCAATGAGCACCGAGACCGTGGGCTGGTAGCCGATCTCGACGTCTGGCGCCTCGTAAAGATCTCGGGGGGCCCACCGCACAGCAGCCGCAGCGAACGCCACATGCCGGAGGAAGAACACCAGGAACACGAGGTTCACCACGACCGTCGCGACGAGGATCGCCCGGTGCACGCCCAGGACGGCCACGGCGACGGCTGCCAGCCCGGGCAGGGCGACGAGCGTCCACGGCGCCGACTGCCCGGCGGTCGTCGCCGGCCGCACCGGAACACGCTGGTGGTCGGTGGCGGTCAGCTCCACTGAAGTGCCTCGAGGCGGAGCTCGGGCTCCACCGCCGCGACCGGGGCGATCTGCCAGAGGAAGCGTGGGGACTCGAAGGCTTCCGCGAAGCGAGCGCGGGCCCGCTGTCCCCAGAAGCGGGTGCCCGCATGCACGGCCTCCAGGTCGACCATCGGGCAGTCGACGACCTGGGACCAGTGGGCCCGCAACGACGACATCTTGTCCTCGAGGGTGTGCTCGACGTCGACGAACACGGTCGGGTCGAAGGAGGTCGTCGACGGCGCCTGGTAGTACAGGACCCGCTCGGCGCGCCTGGACGCGGCCAGGGATGCCTGGGACACGGCCACGTGGTCCTGGTGGCTGTCGTGCGGGGAGTGCGTATAGATGATGTCCGCCCCGGCCGACCGCACCACCGCATCGATGACGTCGACGGTCTCCCTGCCCGGCGGCACGGACCCGTCGTCGAAGCCGCCCCAGACGAGCGAGGCACCGATAACCAGGGCAGCAGCCTCCTGCTCGCGGATCCGCGGCGTCAGGCCCTGCGGACCGCGCTCGCCGGCGGTCATCACGAGCATGGTCACGTCGTCACCGGCGAGGACGTGTGCCCGCAGCGCGCCGCCGCACCCGAGCTCGATGTCGTCGGGATGCGCCCCAACGGCCAGGACCTTCACCCGGCACCGCGCAGGGGTATCCGGCGCCTGGTCAGGTTCCGCCTGCGTGCAGCGGCAGGGACCGCAAGGGCGAGCAACACCGCGTAGACCCCGAGTGCCAGTACGTCACCGACCATCGGGACCGGCTTGACGGCACAGGCCGGCGTCGAGCCGGAGAGGCTCGCTGTCTTGTTACCAAGTCGCCAGCTGACGGTCGGGCCAGACGTAGTGGTGAAGACGTTGCTCTGCCGGCCGGCCTGGAACAAGGTCGGCTGGCCCTGGTCCTCCGCTCCGGGCGTCAGCTTGTTCTTGGCGCCGACATCGATCCGCAGCACCAGACCGGTGGGGTTGTCGTACCCCCACACGACGGTCCGGCTGCCGTCCGGATCGAGCCACGCGCACTCCACCACGGGAGTCAGGTCCCGGCAGGCCGGGTCGCCCATGGGCGTGCAGTCGATCGGGTCGGCGGCCGCCGCGGGGGTCGCCGTGGCCAGCAGTGCGGCAGCTGCCAGCAGGGCTGCCAGCAGGACTGCCAGGACCGGGACGCGCCCGGCCGACCGGCTCCTCACCGACATCGCTTGTCCCCTGGCCTCGGCACGACGGCGCGCTGGGGCACCGACGGCCGGTCACGACCGTGACATCACTCTCGGCAACGTCCGCGAGGACCTAAAGGGGCGAACGGTCCAGTTGCGTCACCGCAGGGACTAGCCAGATCGGGTGACGGGGAGCGCCGGGGTCAGTCGTCGTCCCCGCTGCTGCCGGCGCCGTTGCCCGGCATGGGCATGGTCTGCTGGACCTGCATGAGGAACTCGGCGTTGCTCTTGGTCTTCTTCATCCGGTCGAGCAGCAGCTCCAGCGCCTGCTGCGTCTCCAGGGCGTGCAGCACGCGGCGCAGCTTCCAGGTGATCTGGAGCTCGTCGCGGGCCATGAGGATCTCCTCCTTGCGGGTGCCGGACGGGTCGACGTCCACCGCGGGGAAGATCCGCTTGTCCGCGAGCTTGCGGTCGAGCTTGAGCTCCATGTTGCCGGTGCCCTTGAACTCCTCGAAGATCACCTCGTCCATGCGCGAGCCGGTCTCGACCAACGCAGTGGCGAGGATGGTCAGCGACCCGCCGTTCTCGATGTTGCGGGCAGCGCCGAAGAAGCGCTTCGGCGGGTACAGGGCCGTCGAGTCGACGCCACCGGAGAGGATGCGGCCGCTCGCCGGCGCGGCGAGGTTGTAGGCGCGGCCCAGCCTGGTGATCGAGTCGAGCAGCACGACGACGTCGTGGCCGAGCTCGACCAGCCGCTTGGCGCGCTCGATTGACAGCTCCGCGACGATCGTGTGGTCCTCGGCCGGCCGGTCGAAGGTCGAGGAGATGACCTCGCCCTTCACGGCCCGCTGCATGTCGGTGACCTCTTCCGGGCGCTCGTCGACGAGCACCACCATGAGGTGGACCTCAGGGTTGTTCTGGGTGATCGCGTTGGCGATGGCCTGCAGGACCATCGTCTTTCCGGACTTGGACGGCGAGACGATCAGGCCGCGCTGGCCCTTACCGATGGGCGCCACCAGGTCGATGATCCTCGTCGTGAGGATGTTCGGCTCGGTCTCGAGCCGCAGCCGCTCCTGCGGGTACAGCGGCGTCAGCTTGCTGAACTCCACCCGGCTGCGGGACTTCTCGGGGTCGGCACCATTGACCGAGTCGAGGCGGACCAGGGCGTTGAACTTCTCCTTGCGCTCGCCCTCACGGGGCTGGCGCACTGCCCCGGTGATCGCGTCGCCCTTGCGCAGCCCGCTCTTGCGGACCTGGGCCAGCGAGACGTACACGTCGTTGGGGCCGGGCAGGTAGCCGGACGTACGCACGAAGGCGTAGTTGTCGAGAATGTCGAGGATGCCTGCCACCGGCACGAGAACGTCGTCCTCGCTGATCTCCGGGAGGTTGCCGTCGCTCTCTCCGGGCGCGAAGCCGTCCCGGCCGCCGCGGCGGTTGCGGTTGCGGTCGCGGTAGCGCCCGCGACGGCGGCTGCGGCCGCCGCGGCGACCGAAAGCCCCAGCAGAAGCGCCCAGGCCGACGACCGTGCGTTGGCGCGCTCGCGGACGCCCCCGACGATAGCGACGCAAAGGCCCGCGAGCGGGCCATAGT
>JBOGDX010000080.1:0-9320 GCA_050743225.1 Actinomycetes bacterium
CGCCGACCGTGACCATGTCGCAAACTGCCCGGCGTGCCTGGCCGGGCTGGCCGCTGCCCAGGACGACGCGACGGTCACCGGCGCCGCGTTGGGCGTGGAACTGACCACGGACGTGGACGAGGGCTGGCGCCGCCTGTCCGGCGCGATGGCAGCCGACGGTCGGCGGCGATCCGTCGCTGCCGCGTCCGCCCCTCGGTGGCGTGGCGCGCTGCGGAGCCCGGTGGTGGCCGCCCTGGGCGTCGCCGCTCTCGTGGGCGGCGCCAGTGCCGCGGCCGCCGCGGACTGGCTGCAGATCTTCCGCGCGGAGAAGACCGCACCCGTCGTGGTCACGGAGGCAGACCTGGTCCGGCTGCCCGATCTCTCGGCCTACGGCGACCTCGAGGTCCTCGAGAAGCCCGACGTACGAGCAGTCGCCGACGCCGGCGTTGCCGAGGAGGTGACCGGTCTGTCCGTCCCGCGGGTGAATGAGCTGCCCCGCGGCGTGACGGGAAACCCCGCGTTCGAAGTCGGCGACGAGGCCAGCCTGGTGTTCACCTTCTCGGCCGAGAAGGCCGAGAGGGTCGCCGCGGACGTCGGCGAGACGTTGCCGACGCCACCTCCAGGGCTCGACGGCAGCCAGTTCCGGCTCGTCGTTGGCCCCGGTGTCGCCATGGTGTGGTCGTCCGCCCAGGGCCTGCCGGGCCTGTTCGTGGGGCGCGCGGTGGCGCCAACCGCGTACTCCTCGGGCGTCCCGTTCGAGCCTGCCCGCGACTACCTGCTTTCCCTGCCGGGTCTGTCGGAGGACCTCGCGTCGCAGCTGCGCAGCTTCTCCGGCGACGGCACGACGCTGCCCCTGCCCGTGCCGGCCGAACTGGTGACGACATCCTCGGCCGACGTCGACGGGGTGTCGGCCACGGTGCTCACCTCCCGCGACGGCACGATGGCCGGCGTGGTCTGGGTGGACGAGGGGATCGTCAACGTGGTGGCCGGTTCTTTGAGCGCCGACGAAGTCCTGACTGTCGCCCGCGGGCTGCGCTAGTGGTGAGCGCCGGCTCCACCGCCCAGCAGGGCGGCACCTCGCTCGACGCCGCGGAGCGGCTGCTCGACGCGCTGCCGGCTTCGCCGGCCGTCTGGTGCTCGGACCTGCGCAAGCGGTACGGGCGGCAAACCGCGGTCGCCGGTGTGTCCTTCACCGTGGGCCGTGGCGAGGTCGTCGGCCTCCTCGGGCCGAACGGGGCAGGCAAGACCAGCGTGATCAAGATGCTGCTCAGCCTGGTGCGCCCCGACGTGGGAGAGGTGCTGCTGCTCGGGCGACCAGCGCGCGACCCGGCGGCGCGCGCCCGGGTTGGCTACCTGCCCGAGCTCTTCAGGTACCAGCCGTGGCTCAACGCCGCCGAGGTGCTGGCTCTGCACGTCCGGCTGTCGGGCGCCACGGTGTCGGCCGAGGAACGACACGAGTTCCTGGCCCTCGTCGGCCTGGCCAACCGCGCCGACGACCGGGTGGGCGGCTTCTCCAAGGGCATGCAACAGCGCCTCGGACTGGCCGTCGCGCTCGTCGCCCGCCCCGAGCTGGTCGTCCTCGACGAGCCGACGAGCGCACTCGACCCCATCGGCCGGGCCGACGTACGTGACATCCTGCTGTCGCTGAAGGCCCGCGGGGTCGCCGTCCTCCTCAACTCACACCTCATCGGCGAGGTGGAGCGGGTCTGCGACCGGGTCGTCATCCTCGACAAGGGCAGGGTCGCCGCCTCCGGCACGCTGCCCGAGCTCCTCGGCCGGCGCGAGCTGCGACTCCACCTCGACGGGGTGGGCGCGGAGGCGGAACAACGGTTGGCCGCTGCCGGCGAGCTCACCCGGAGCGGGAACTCGTTCACCGTCGCCTTGCCAGCCGAGCTGGACACAAGCACCGTGCCGGACCTCGTGTCCGACCTCGTGCGCCTCGGCGTGCGCGTGCACGCCGTCGAGCCGGGGCGGATCAGCCTCGAGGAGCGATTGCTGAGCATCCTGCGCGCCGGTCCCGGGGATGACCAGAAATGATCGTCCGGACCGTACTGACCATCGCTGCCCTGACCGTCCAGGAGTCCGCCCGCCGGCGGGTGCTCTGGGCGCTCGCCGGGATGACGATCGTGCTGCTGGCGCTCAGCGCCTGGGGGTTCAGCAAGCTGGCGGGCTTTGAGTCGCAGTTCGGCTCCCTCACCAGCGGAGAGGCTCGGTTGGTGGCCTCCCAGGTCCTCAACCTGGTGATGTTCGGCCTGAGCCTGATCGCCGCGCTCGGCACGGCGTTCCTCGCCGGCCCCACGCTGTCCGGCGAGATCGAGTCCGGGCAGGCGCTGGCGGTCCTGGCGCGGCCGGTCCGCCGTTCGGCAGTGCTCGTGGGCAAGTGGCTGGGGCTAGTGGCCTTCGGCAGCGGCTTCGTGGCGGTCGCCGGGCTCGCGCAGTTCCTCATCGTGCAGGTCACCGTCGGCTACTGGCCACCGCAGCCGGTGATCGGCCTGGCGCTCCTCGCGGCGCAGACGACGGTGCTGCTGACTCTCGGACTGCTGCTCTCCACCGTCATCTCGCCGATGGCGTCGGGGATCATCGCGGTCGGCCTCTTCGGGGCGACCTGGATCGCCGGCGTGGTCGGCGGAGTGGGCGAGGCGCTCGGCAACGACGGCGTGGCCAAGGTCGGCACCGTGTCCCGGATGCTGCTCCCGACCGACGGCCTGTGGCGAGGGGCCATGCACGCGTTCCAGGATCCGGTCGCTCTGGCGCAGTTCGGTGGCCCCGCACTGGAGGGCGGCTTCCCGTTCCTGAGCGATGCCTCGCTCACTCCCACCTATCTTGCGTGGGCCGGCCTCTGGGTCGCCCTCGTTCTCGGGCTCGCGGGGGTGGCCTTCCTGCGCCGCGACCTGTGAGCCGCCGGCCGCTCCCGGGTTAGTGCAGGGGCAACCGCATCAGCACGCGGGGGAACCCACCGGAGACCGAGCTCGTATCGGCGAACTTTGTGAAGCCGGCGCTCTCGAAGAGCGCTCGGGTGCCCACGTAAGCCATCGTGGGATCGACCTTCATTCCCTTGTTGTCCACTGGATATCCCTCGATCACCGGCGCACGGAGCGACCGCGCGTAGGTCACAGCGCCGTCGAGCAGGGCGTGAGCAATGCCCTGGCCGCGGTAGCCAGGACGCACGCGGATGCACCACACCGACCACACGGGTAACTGGTCGACGTGCGGGATCTTCGTGGACCGTGCGAAGGGTAGCTCCGCCCGGGGTGCGACGGCCGCCCACCCGACCACCTCGTCGTCCTCGTAGCCCAAGACGCCCGGCGCGATCTTGCGTGAGCAGAGCTTCCTGACGTACTCGCCCCTTGCCGGTCCGACGAGCTCTCGGTTGGTCTTCGAGGCGAGCCGATGGCTGAGGCACCAGCACACGGAGGCGTCGGGGTTCTTGGGGCCGAGGACGGTCGCGACGTCCTCGAACCGTGCTGCTGTCGCGGGCACTACCTCGACGCTCATGCAGCCACGCTAACCGGACGTCACCGGCTCTTGTGTGCGCCGACGAGCTGCGCCGGGCTAGCGTCTGATCGTGGCTCTCGACCTCTTCGCCGGTATCTCTGTCAGTGACTATGAACGGGCGCTGAGCTGGTACGAGCGATTGCTAGGGTCACCGCCTTCCTTCGTGCCGCACGCGACCGAGGCGGTGTGGGAGCTTGCCGAGCACCGCTTCGTCTTCATCGAGGAGCAGGTCAAGGATGCAGGCCATGCCCAGCACACAATCTTCGTCGATCACCTCGACGAACTCGTCGAGCAGATCGGTGGTCGTGGCCTCGACCCAGCCGAGCGTGAGACGTACGCCAACGGCGTACGCAAGGTGACCTACCGCGATCCGGACGGCAGCGAGATCGGCTTCGGTGGCGCGCCGAAGGCCGGCACAGGGGCACGCTAGGAATCGGGATAAGGGGAGACGCAATGAGCAATGTGGTGATGCACAACGTGGTGTCGGTGGACGGCTTCATCGCCGATCAGAACGACGACGTCGGTCCACTGTTCGACTGGTACTCCAACGGCGACACCGAGCTGACCGAAGGTGGCGATGCGAAGGTCTCGAAGGCCTCGGCCGACTACGTCAGGCCGACGTGGGAGGGCATCGGGTCGATGGTGATCGGGCGTCACCTGTTCGACATGACCAACGGCTGGGAGGGCACGCCACCCGCGGGTGAGCACGTGGTTGTGGTGTCGCATCGGCCCAAGCCGGACGGGTGGCACCCGGAGGCGTCGTACCACTTCGTCGACGACGTGGCAGCGGCGATCGCGAAGGCGAAGGAGCTCGCAGCCGGGCGCACCGTCGCGGTGGCGGCGGGCGACATCGGTGGGCAGGCGCTCGCGCTGGGGCTGGTGGACGAGGTGGCGATGGATGTCGTGCCGGTGGTGTTCGGCTCCGGCAAGAGGTACTTCGGGCCGGTCGACGGCCAGCACCTGCTGGAGGACCCCGACGTGGTCATCCGGGGCGACCGGGTGCTGCATCTGCGCTACCGGGTTCGCCGCTGAGGGCAGCTTCCGACGTCCAGTCCGACCCGATCACGCTGAGCGCAAGCGCCAGCGCGCCGAGCACCAGCGCGGCCATCGCCGAGCGGTCGGCGAACGACCACGCCGAACACCAGCCAGGCAGTCACCACGATGACGACCACGCTGATCGCGAACGCCGGCCAGTCGTCGGCTCCGTGGGCCAGGTGGTCGGAGGCCATCGCGACGATCCCGGCGAGGCTGGCCGCACCGCCGACGGCCGACTCGCGAGTGACCCGCATCAGGTCTCGTCGAGGACCACGGGCAGTCCGAACAGCTCGAACAGCTCGGGACCGAAGGTCGTGATCTCGGCGATGGAGTCGCCCTCGACCCGCAGCACGTCGAACTTGAACGCGCGGAACCTGGTGTCCCCCGGCCGCCTCAGGTAGCTCGCGGCGGTCGGCATCCGGTTCGCCATCGTGGGCCGCAACCGCCAGTCGCCATCCCGGTCCGGACCGAAGGCGCGCTCGATGAGCGCCGCGACGGTGTCCAGCCCGTCGAAGCACATCCCTGCCGGCGGCATGGTGACGCGAACGTCCTGCGCTGCGATCGCCACGGCCGCCGCCGCGTCACACCGCTGGTGCGCGTCGATGAATCGGTCGAGCAGCTCGCGCTCGGCCGGGCTCGGCTCGCTCGCAGTCCAGTCGTTGCGGTGGGAGGGCAGGTGCGCCCGCATCGTCGCCCTCGCCCGCTGCAGCGCGCTGTTGGCTGCCGCGACGCTGGTTTCGAGCAGGCTCGCCGTCTCGGCCGCCGGCATGCCCAGGACCTCCCGTGCGATGAGGGCGGCCCGCTGCCGGGGCGGAAGGACCTGCAGCGCCGCCAGGAAGGCCAGCTCGATCGTCTCCCGTGCGACGGCGACCACGTCGGGTTGGTCGTCACCCGACGGGATCTCGTCCAGCAGGCTGTCGGGGTACGGCGTCAGCCACCCCACCTCGGCGTACGACTGCATCTCGGGCACTCTGCGCGACTTGGCTCGCAGCATGTCCATGCAGACGTTGGTGGCGATCCGGTACAGCCAGGCGCGTACGTGCTCGCCAAGAAACGTCTCTCGGCTGCGCCACGCCCTGAGGTACGTCTCCTGGACGGCGTCCTCGGCCTCGTCGTACGACGCCAGCATGCGGTAGCAGTGCACCTGGAGCTCACGCCGATGCCGCTGCGTGAGGGTCTCGAAGTCCTCGCCGACGAGCACGCTCATGGTCAGCGCACGGGCTTCTTGATCTCCTGGACCGCCCAGGTGTTGCCGTCGGGGTCGTCGAAGTAGATGAACGAGCCGTAGTCCTGCCGATCGGGATCGGGCCCAGGCGTCATCACACCCGCCTCGAAATGCATCGGGCCACCGTTCGACACACCCGCCGTCTCGAGGAACTTGTGCGCCGCCTCGATGTCCTCGACGACCAGGTGGGTGCCCTTCACCGACCCCGGCGCAGCATCGCCCAACCCCGTGCCGAAGACGATCGAGCACGCCGACCCCGGAGGGGTCACCTGGATGACCCGGAAGTCCTCACTCGGGCTGTAGTCGGTGTCGAGCCGGAACCCCAGCTTGTCCACGTAGAACTCCCGCGACCGCTCCACGTCCGCCACCGGGACGATTACGACCTCGAGCTTCCAGTCCATGGTCCTTCTCCTTGATCCGGGGCTTCCGCGCCCACTCTTGCAGTCCGTGCAGGGTGGAACGACGGACCGCGGAGAAACTCATCGGTGGACCGATGAGCCGGGATGACCGCTCAACCGCGGCCGGGCAGGCCCAGCCGTAGGAGCGTCTCCAGGTCAGCCACCTTGGACCGGGCGCGTCCCTGCTCGCGACCGCGATCCACCTCGGCCGCGTCGATCGCGAGCCACCCGTCCCACCGGACCACGTCGACGCCCCGTTCGGCGAGCAGCCGCAGGAGGGCGTCCGGGGCGCGGACGGGTGCGCGCGCCAACCCGGGCACGTCGTCGGCAAGGGACCGAACGGTCTCGCGGGCGTCGTGCTTGTTGGTCCCGATCACGCCGGTCGGGCCGCGTTTGGCCCAGCCGGCCACGTAGATCCCGGGTACGACGGCGCCGTTCAGATGGACGCGCCCGGCCTCGTGCGGCACGATCCCCCGGGCCTCGTCGAACGGCAGGCCCGCCACCGGGATGCCGCGGTAGCCGACGGCGCGCAGCACCATCTCAGCCGCCAGGTCCTCGGTCTCCCCCGTGCCGACGGCACGACCGTCGGCGTCGACAGCCGTCCGCTCGAGCCGGATCCCGGTCACCCGGTCGTCGCCCAGGACCTCGACCGGGCGGCGGAAGAAGTGCATGTGGACCCGTCGTGGACGACCGGACGGCGCACGGCCTGCCCACGACTGCAGCACCTCGACGTTGCGCCGGGTTGCCGGCTCGGCGGCCATGGTCTCCCGGTCGTGCTCCGACAGCTCGAGGTCCGCCGGGTCAACCACGACGTCGGCGTCGGACATCTCGCCGAGCTCGCGCAGCTCCCGGGTGGTGAACCGGGTCTGCGCCGGGCCGCGTCGGGCGACTAGGTGGACGTCGCGGATCCGGCTCCCGCCGAAGGCCCGCAGCACGTGGTCGGGCGCGTCCGTCGGTCGGAGCTCGTCGCTCGTTCTCGCCAGCATGCGCGCCACATCACCCGCGACGTTGCCCGCGCCCACGACCACGGCCGTTCGGGAGTCGAGCACGAAGCCGTCGAGGGCGGCGAAGGGATGCCCGCAGTACCAGGCGACGAACTCGGTCGCCGAGAAGCTCCCCGGGAGGTCCTCGCCGGGGATGTCCATCCGCCTGTCAACCGCGGCCCCGGTTGCGAACACGACCGCGTCGAAGTGTTCTTGCAGCTCGGCGAGAGACACGTCGGTGCCCACCCGCACGTTGCCGAGGAACCGTACGTGGGGGTGCTCCAGCACCTTCGCCAGCGAGGTGCTGATGGTCTGCGTCTTCGGGTGGTCCGGCGCGACGCCGTAGCGCACCAGACCGAACGGCGTGGGCAATACGTCGACGACGTCAACGAGGACACCGTCGAGGTCTCGGGTCAGCGCCTCGGCCGCGTACGCGCCGGCCGGGCCCGATCCGACGACGACCACCCGCAGATCCACGACGGCAGGTTACGTCCGGAGCTCCGGGTCGGGCCGAGGTTGGTCCTTCGTCAGGTGCAGCAGCCAGTCCTGGTCGGTCCGGATCAGGGCGTAACGACGCGATGCCGTACGTCCGTGCTGCGTCAGCAGGATGCGCCGGTCCGACCGGTCGTGCTCCTCCCACCAGCCGCTGTCGGCGATGGACTTCTCCGCGTCCTCGTACGTCAGGTGGTCCAGGTCGTGGTCGTCCACCTGGACCGCGAGCCGGTCCTGGTCGGGAGTGGTCGGCATGCCGCGAGGGACCGCCCACGACCGGGCGACCCCCGCCTCCTCCAGCCGGAGGTCGAAGTGGTGCTGCGGCCGGTGGTGCTCGTGCAGGACGAACCGCGGCCCGGGCGCCGAGGCGCGCGACATGTCGGTCGAACCGTCAGCCGCAGCAGCCGCCGCCGCAGCAGCCGCCGGAGGCCGTGGGCACCGGGCTCGCCGCGCGCCCGCCCACTGAGACCGCCGACCACACGCGGGCTACCTGGACGTGACCCTCCGGGCAGCGCACGACGCCCGCCTCGGACCCGATCGCCCGATGCACCTCAAAGACCCGGTCGCACTCGCGACACCGGTAGTCGTACACGGCCACGGGGACATCGTAGGTCGCCTAGCCTGGCGGCGTGCCGGACGGGACACGAGAGCTGCGGCTTGTGGTCACCGCACCCGATTACGACGAGGCCCTGCACTTCTACCGCGACGTCCTCGGCCTCACCGAGCAGGCGGCATTCTCCTCGGATGGTGGGCGGGTCACGATCCTGCACGCGGGACGCGCCACCCTCGAGATCACCGACCCGGTGAACGCCGAGTTCATCGACGAGGTGGAGGTCGGGCGGCGGGTGGCCGGCCATGTCCGGGTGGCCTTCGAGGTCACCGACACCGCCACGGTGACCAAGCGGCTCGCCGACGCCGGGGCGACCGTGGTGGCCGACCCCGTGCGTACGCCGTGGGGGTCGCTGAACGCGCGCCTCGACGGGCCGGCGGGGCTGCACATCACGCTGTTCTCCAACGAGCACGTCGTGCCGCAGACCCGGATCGACGGCCCGGTGCTGCTCGCCGAGCACGACCCGGACTGGCCGATCGCGGCCGGGCGCCTGGTTGCCGCCGTCAGGGCTGCGCTCGGGGATCGGGCGCTGCTGGTGGAGCACGTCGGCTCCACGTCCGTCCCAGGCCTGGCGGCGAAACCGGTGATCGACCTGGTGCTCACCGTCGTCGACCCCACCGACGAGGACACGTACGTCCCGCCGCTGGAAGCGCTGGGCTGCCACCTGCACGTCCGCGAGCCGGAGTGGCACGAGCACCGGATGCTCAAGTGCCCCGACCCGATGGTGAACCTGCACGTCTTCGGCGACGGGTCGGACGAGGTCGACCGGATGCTGGCCTTCCGCGACCACCTGCGCACCGACGATCGCGACCATCGACTCTACGAGTCGACCAAGCGCGAGCTGGCCGCCAGGGAGTGGGCGGACACCCAGGACTACGCCGACGCCAAGTCCGACGTCGTGGCCGACATCATGACGCGCGCCCTCGCCGGTCGAGCCAGGCTGGACGGCGCGTTCGTCCTCGTGACCGGGTCGCCCGGCAGCGGCCGGACCGCCCTCGCCCGCCAGCTGGCCCCACGGCTCGGACTGCCGCTGCTCACCCAGGACGCCCTGCGGCGCACGCTGCTCGCGGAGCTCGGTGCCCCCGACGCGGAGACCTCGGGAC
>JBOGDX010000081.1:0-9242 GCA_050743225.1 Actinomycetes bacterium
CCGTTGCCCGCCGCGTCGCCGCGACCCGCCGAGGAGCCTCGGCGGTCCTGGCTGAGCATCCCGTCGATCGGGGTGCGCGACGTTGCTGTTGTGCGATACGCGGGCAGCCCGGACGACGGCCCGGGCACCCGGATCCAGAACCGGGGCCCCGCGGCCTCTCCGCGCGGGGCAGCCGGTGGGGTGGGCCCGGGCGAGGTCGGCAACTTCATCGTGACCGGCCACCGCACGTCGCACGACGCGCCGTTCCTCGACCTGCCCGCGGTGCGCGACGGCGACCATGTGCTCGTGCGCGCCGGCGGCTCCGTGTTCGACTACGTGGTGACGCGCACGATGCGCGTCTCGTTCCGGTCCGAGGCGTCGAGGGCCCGCCAGGTGGCGCCGGTCCCCGGCCGTCCCGGTGAGCCGGCCGTGCGCCCGATGATCACCCTGTCGACCTGCGCGACCACGGAGGACCACGCCGAGGGCAACTTCTGGGCCGACCGGTTCGACAACCCCGAGCACCGGATCGACAAGGTCGGGGTCCTCGTGGACGTACGTCCCGCTTGACCGTCCCGGCCCCACCCGGGCGCCGAGCCTCGACTGCCGGATGGCGGTGAATCGACCGCAGATCGCCGCTGGAGCGACCACCAGGCAGTCAGAGCACTGCCCACGGTCCGACTTCGGCCTAGAGGTACTGGCCCGTGGTCGGGGGGCCGGTCGGGTCGTCTCCCGGGCCGCCGCCCTGGCCGGGGCCGGGCGGCATCGACAGCCCACCAGGCAGCGCCCGCCGTCGCATCTCCTCGAACTGCGCCCGCGCGGCCATCTGCTGGGCGAACAGCGCCGTCTGGATGCCGTGGAAGAGCCCCTCCAGCCAGCCGACGAGTTGCGCCTGCGCGACCCGCAGCTCGGACTCGCTCGGGACCACGTCGTCGGTGAACGGCAGCGAGATGCGCTCCAGCTCGTCGATCAGCTCGGGCGCCAGCCCCTCCTCGAGCTCCTTGATCGAGCGGGTGTGGATCTCCTTGAGCCGCACCCGGCTGGCCTCGTCGAGATCGGACGACCGCACCTCTTCGAGCAGCTGCTTGATCATGCTGCCGATGCGCATGACCTTCGCCGGCTGGTCGACGAGGTCGGTGATCGACCGCTCGTCGTCGCCCTCGCGCCGGCCGCCCGGTGCCTCGACCGCCATCCCGTTGGGTCCCACGACCACGACGCGCGGCGCCTCGACACCGTCGTCCTGCTGCTGCTCGCTCATCCACCCATCCTCGCTCACCCGGAATCCGCTGGCCCGACCCGCCCCGCGGTGGCAGGCTCCCCGGCCGTGAGCGCCCTTCAGACCGACCTGACCGTCCGGCCCCTCGGCGTCGACGACCTCGCCGCGGTCACCGCGCTGCTCACGGCGAGCGACATGTCCGTGCTCGGCCGTCGTGACGCTCCCCTCGACCTGTCAGACCCTGACCCGGCTATTCGCCTGCGACGGTCTGACAAGTCGGAAGAGGACCTGCGGGTGGCGCACCGGATCGAGGACACCTCGCTCCGCGAGCACTACGGGCACGTGGCGACGTCCTTCGAGACCTGGCGCGAGCGGCTGACCGGACGCGGAGCCGGTTTCGCCGAGATCTGGCTCGCGGAGCTCGACGGCGAGGCGGTCGGGCTGCTGGTTGGCACGCGACAGTTCCAGGAGGACGACAACGCCGGGTACGTCCGCACGCTGGGCACCATGCCCGCAGCACGGGGCAAGGGTGTCGCGAAGGCACTGCTGCGCACCTACTTCGACGTCTCGCGGCGGGAAGGTCGGTCCGCCGTGCTGCTGCACGTCGACGTCGCGAACGTCACGGGCGCCCTCGGCCTCTACGAGTCGGTCGGCATGCGCCCGGTGCTCGAGATCGACGCCTGGACCAAGCGCTCCCCGACCCGGATGTGCGCCGACACACCGGACTGACGGCGTGTCCGGTGCGGGAGCGCACATTCCGCGGCCTCGGCACCCGGTCGGTCAGGTCGTGAGCAGCACCTTGCCGACGTTCTCGCCGGCCTCCAGGACCCGGTGGGCTGCCGCGGCCTCCGCCATCGGGAGCACCCGGTCGACCACCGGTCGCACCGCGCCGGACGCCAGGAGCGGCCACACGTGCTCCCGGACGGAGGCGACGACGGCCGCCTTCTCGTCGGCCGGCCGGGTGCGCAGCGTCGTCGCGAGGACGGCGGCCCGCTTGCGCAGCATGAGGCCGAGGTCGAGCTCTGCCTTGGTGCCGCCCTGGAGGCCGATCACGACCAGCCGGCCGTTCGTGGCGAGCACGTCGGTGTTGCGCGCCAGGTACTTCGCGCCGATGACGTCCAGCACGACATCCGCGCCGTGCCCGTCGGTGGCCTCGCGGACGCGCTGGACGAAGTCCTCGGTTCGGTGGTTCACCAGCACCTCCGCCCCGAGCTCGCGGCACCGGTCGAGCTTCTCCGTCGAGCCCGCCGTGACCGCGACCCGGGCACCGACGTGACGCCCCAGCTGGATGGCCATGGTGCCGATGCCGGAGCCGCCGCCGTGCACGAGGAGCACCTCGCCCGGTCGTAGCGCCGCCAGCATGAAGAGGTTGGACCATACGGTGCAGACGACCTCGGGCAGGGCCGCTGCGGTAACCAGGTCGGTGCCGTCCGGGATTGGGAGCAGCTGCCCGACCGGGACGGCGACCTGCTCGGCGTACCCGCCTCCAGTGAGCAGGGCACACACCTCGTCGCCGACCGACCACCCGATCGCACCCTCGCCCAGGGCGACCACCCGCCCTGAGCACTCCAGCCCCAGGTAGGGGGAGGCGCCTGGCGGGGGGCTGTAGTGGCCCTGGCGCTGGAGCAGGTCGGCCCGATTGACCGCGCTGGCGACGACCTCGACGAGCACCTCCCCGTGACCGGGCACCGCGTCGGGCACCCGCTCCCAGTTCAGGACCTCGGGACCACCCGGCTCGCTCACCACCACCGCTCTCATGGCTGGACACCCTAGAAAGCGCCGCAAGCCGGGTCTCTCAAGGACCAGCCGGAACCGGCCGACAGCACTCCTGACTGACCACTACGTCCCATTCGACCCCGTCGGCCCAGTGGAGGGTCTCAATGCTGCGCGACGCCGGTGTGCGCACCAAGCTGCTTGCTGTCCTGGCGATCCCCACGGTGCTGCTCGTCGTGGTGACCACCCTGATGGTGGGAGGGCAGGTGTCGCAGGCGCGGCGGGCCGGGAACGTGAACGCGCTCACCGAGGTCGCGATCCAGGTCAACCGCGTGGTGCACAGCCTCCAGGAGGAGCGCAGCGCCACGCTGACGTACCTGCAGGATCCCGGTGCGAGCAACCGAGCGCGGCTGAAGGAGCAGCGGAAGTACACCAACCAGCAGTTGCGGGAGCTGCGCGCGCTGCTGGCCGACTCGCCCGTGGGCTCGATGCCCGAGGCCGTCGGCGCCGCGGTGGCCCGGTCGGCCGCCGGGCACGCCGAGCTCGGGGCAGCCCGCTCCTCGATCGACGGGCAGCGGTTCTTCGCCACCGAGACCGACGTCTTCTACGGGAAGGTCATCCGGGCCGACCTCGACCTGCCGGGCGTCATCGCCGCGTCCGGGACGCCGGGGCTGGCGCAGAGCCTGCAGGCGTACGGCGCATTGGCCACCACAATCGAGTACGCCTCGCACGAGCGCGACCTGGTCGAAGTGGCTCTCCTCGGCGGGTCGCTCAACGAGGCCGAGTTCGCGCAGGTCTCCGCGCTCTTCGCCCAGCAGCGTCAGTCGCTGCAGGACGTCCAGGCCAAGGCGCCGGCCGACGCGTTCGCCGCGCTGGATGCCGCGCTGGCGCGGGCGGACAACCGCGCGGTCGACCGGGTCCGCCGCAACCTGCCCGACCTGCTCAAGGGGAAGGACCCCGACTTCGGCGCCGCCGTGGAATGGGTCGGTGCCGCGAACTCGCGCATCTCGGCGATGACGCACACGGAAGCCCTGCTCGTCTCCGAGATCGCCACCTCGGCGTCGTCCACCCAGGACGCCCAGGAGCGGTCGGCGTTCCTCCTCGCGGCGATGTCGCTGATCGGTCTGGGCCTGGCGCTCATGCTGGCGGTCGCTCTCGCCCGGCGGATCACCCGGCCACTCCGGCGGCTCACCGTGGCAGCCGGGGAGATCGGCGACGAGCTCCCGCACATGGTCGAGCGGATGCAGACGCCGGGCGCCGGACCTGGTGTCGTGGTCGAGCCCATCCCCGTCGAGTCCGCCGACGAGATCGGCCGGCTGGCGGAGGCCTTCAACACCGTCAACGACGTCACCGTGCGGGTGGCCAAGGAGCAGGCGGCGCTGCGCGCGAGCATCGCCGAGATGTTCGTCAACGTGGCCCGGCGCAACCAGGTGCTGCTCGGCCGCCAGCTCAAGGCGCTGGACCAGATGGAGTCCCGCGAGGAGGACCCGGACGTCCTCGAGCGGCTGTTCACGTTGGACCACCTGGCCACCCGGATGCGGCGCAACGCGGAGAGCCTGCTCGTCCTGGCCGGCATCGACTCGACCCGCCGTCTGCGCTCCGCGCTCCCGCTGTCCGACGTGATCCGTACCGCCGTGGGCGAGATCGAGGCCTTCGACCGCATCGACCTGTCCATGTCCGACGACCCCGAAGTCTCGGGCCGTCACGCGCTGACCGTCGCGCACCTGCTCGCCGAGCTGCTCGAGAACGCCACGCACTTCTCCAACCCGGAGACACGTGTCGTCGTGTCCGCGTCGATGACCGGCCACGGCGTGGACGTCACCGTCACTGACTACGGCCTCGGGATGTCCGACGAGGAGATCGCGGACGCGAACGAGAAGATCGCCCACCCTCCGGTGGCCGAGATCGCCGTGTCGCAGCGGCTGGGACTGTTCGTCGTCGGCCGGCTGGCCGCCCGACTCGAGGCTGCCGTGTCCCTTCGCAAGGGTCGCGCCGCCGGCACCGTCGTGACGACGACGCTTCCCGTCAGCGTGTTCGAGGGCCTGGCCGCGGCGGAGCAGGACCCGGAGCAGCAGCCGGAGCAGGAGATCGTGCCGGACCAGCCGGCGCCGAACGAGCTGCCCCAGGACCACCTGGAACAGGACGACGTGTCACAGGACGTCCTGGTCGGCCACGTGCAGAACGTCGTGATCGACGGCGACCACGTGGATGACGTCGTGGTTGACGAGGCCGTCGCTGCTGCGGACGAGGTTCCGGTGGAACCGCCCCTCGTCGCGCCGGCGCCTCGGTCCCGTGCCTGGGGACTATGGAGCCGGAAGAAGGGCACGCCGGTCGAGGCCGTGGACCCTGCTGCTGATGACGAGCCGGCGGTCGAGGCAGGGGTCGAGCCGGAGCCCGAGCCGGAGCCGGTAGTCGAGGCTGAGGTCGAGCCCGAGCCGGAGCTTGTGGCCGAGGTCGCTGAGGTCGCGCCCGAGCCCGAGCCGCCCGCGCCGGAGCCCGCGCCGGCACCTCTCGCGCCGGCGTTCGTGTTCGCGCCGGCCGTGGACATCCTCCCGAGCCGTCAGGCCGGAGGGCGCTTCGGACGTCACCGCACCGCCACGCCGGTGCCGGCCTCGCCGGCACCAGCAGCGCCGGCAGCGCCGGCAGAGGCACCGACGAAGGCTGCGCCAACCCCGGTGGCCGCGGTCACGGAGGCACCGCCCGAGACCCCCGACGTCGCCGAGACCTCGACACCGCCTGCCGACACCTTCGCAACGGTGTCGGCCGTTCAGAGTGCCAGCGATGAGTCGGAGCCGGACGCGGAGCCAGACCTCGGGCCAGAAGTCCGGCCGGACCCCGAGCCAGACCTCGGGCCGGGCCCCGAGCTGCCCTCCGGTCCGCCGGTCGAAGCCGCGGTGCCGCCCCGGCGGCAGGCCGCCGCCGTTCCGGTCGGGGCCGTCGGCGCCGTCGGGGGCGTCGATCACCTTCAGGCCCGAGCCGACCTCGCGTCATCCGCCCTGTCCGAGCTGCGCGGGCTGTACGCGCCGTCGTTCGCGCCGGCGACCGGCCGGCCCGTCGAGAAGGCCGCGGACGCCGGCCTTACCCGCCGTACGCCCAAGTCAGCCCCGTCGTCCAGCGCGCCCGTTCCCACGACCGCGACCCCCCGCGAGCGCACCGCCAACGACGTCCGGGGGATGCTCTCCGGCTTCCGCGCCGGCGTCGAACGAGGCCGAGCACCCCAGTCCGACGCCGCCGACGCCCAGCTGACCGACCATCCGACAGAGAAGGAACCTTCCACGTGAGCATCCTCAGCACCGAGGCGGCCAACTTCAGCTGGCTGCTGGGCAACTTCGTCAAGAGCGTCCCCGGCGTCCAGCACACGCTCGTGGTGTCGGCAGACGGTCTGCTCATGGCCATGTCCGACGAGCTCGACCGCACGCAGGGCGACCAGCTGGCGGCGATCGTGTCGGGGCTGTCGAGCCTGACGCGGGGGGCCGCCCGCCAGCTGGCCGCGGGCGAGGTGCGCCAGTCGATCGTCGAGATGGACCACCTTTTCCTGTTCACGACGAGCATCAGCGACGGCTCGGTGCTTGCGGTGGCCGCGGACGCGACCTGCGACGTCGGGATGGTCGGCTACGAGATGACTCTGCTGGTGAGCCGTGCGGAGGCCACGATGACGCCGCAGCTGGTGTCCGAGATGCGGGCGCGGCTGCCCATGGACGGGCCCGTGGACCGGCCGATGGACACCGCCTCACGCTCGGACCTGCCCGTGGGCGTGGAGGGGTGATCCGCCGTGCCGGACCACATCAGCGATGACGCACCGGGGCGTCACGACCACCACCTCTACGGCGAGGAGCTGGTCGAGGACGCCCGGGTCGTCCGCCCGTACGCCCTGACCCGCGGCCGCACCCGCCCTGGCCGGGCCGACCTGCCGCTGGAGGCGCTGGTCTGCTGCGTCGACGGCGCGCGCGACCCGGTCGGCACGTCCGAGCGCCGCCGCATCCTCGAACTCACCGGCGACGAGATCCTCTCGATCGCCGAGCTGTCGGCCCACCTGTCCCTGCCCCTTGGCGTCGTCCGCGTCCTGGTCGGTGACCTCGCCGACGAGGGCCTCGTCGTCGTGCACTCGGGCTCGCCAACCACGACGGCCCCGGCCACCAACCTCAAGGTCCTGGAGAGTGTTCTCAATGGCATTTCCTCGCTCTGACGTTGCCCCGCGTGCGAGCAGCGCGCCGGAGCAGCAGGTGCCGGCGGGAACTGCGCCGGTCGCCCCCGTGACCGTCAAGATCGTCGTGGCCGGTGGCTTCGCCGTCGGCAAGACGACGTTCATCGGGTCCATCTCTGACATCGAGCCGCTCTCGACCGAGGCCGCGATGACCGAGCACAGCGTGGGCGTCGACGACGCCGGCGGGGTGACGGACCGCAAGACCTCGACGACCGTGGCCATGGACTTCGGGCGCATCGCGCTACCCGGCGACCTGTGGCTGTACCTGTTCGGCACCCCCGGTCAGGACCGCTTCCACTTCATGTGGGACGACCTGGTCACCGGCGCGATCGGCGCCGTGGTGCTGGTCGACACCGAGCGGCTGGAGTCGTGCTTCGACGCGGTCGACTACTTCGAGGCCCGGCAGATCCCGTTCGTGCTCGCGGTCAACTGCTTCGAGGGCGTGGCCAAGCACTCGCTGGATGACGTACGGGCGGCTCTGGCCGTACGCCCCGAGGTGCCCGTCTTCTACACCGACGCGCGCAGCCGGCAGGCCACCAAGCAGGCTCTGATCACCCTGGTCACGCTCGCGATGTCCCGCATGCAGGGCTGACCCGCCGGCTCCCCGGTCGGCAGCTCCCCATGATCGGAGAGCTACCGGAACTTCCAAGCCGCGCTTCGTCTCCGGTGATGATTAGGCGTTCGTCCGCAGGGTCGCCGTGGCGGCACGGGACCTGCTGCGCGGCCTACTACGGTGGGCCGGGTGGTGATCCGGGCGCGGCCTTGTCGAGGAGACCGAGCAGGTCCAGCAGGTCATGGGCTCGGTCGTCCGCGTCGCGTCGTGAGACGCCGGCGACGAGCGCGGCCAGGCTGACGTTCTCGGCGACGCTCATCCCGTCGAGCAGGTGGAAGAACTGGAACACCAGCCCGACGTGGCGGCGGCGCACCTTCGACAGCCGGCTCTCGCTGAGTGCGGTGATCTCCTCCCCGGCGAGCTCGACGGACCCTTCGTCCGGCCGGTCCAGGTGCAGGAGCGTCGACTTCCCGCAGCCGGAGGGGCCCATCAGGGCCAGGAACTCGCCGCGCCCCACGGTCAGGTCGACCCCGCGCAGAGCCCTGACCGGTGCGGTGTCCACCTCGTACGTCCGGCGCACTCCGCGCATGACGAGCGCCGCCCCCGGATGCTCGCCGCCAGCAGTCACGAGGCGCAACCCTAGATCGCCGCTGCGGAGTCGACCACGTAAAGCAGGGTTACGGACACGTCAGCATGCCTGCACGCCTGTTGAGGAGGGTGCCCGACTGCCATACGTGGTCGACTCCCGCGTGGGGCGGGCTCAGGCCACGAGGGTGACGTCGACGTCGATCTCGAGGCGCAGGACGCGGGGCACCAGCTTGCCGACGCCGGGCACGTCGAACCGCACCCCGAACGCCTCGCGGTCGACCGACCCGCCGGCCCGCACGATCATCCGGTCCGCAGTGCGACCCACGTCGTACGCCGCGGTCAAAGCCACCGGCCGGGTGACGCCGCGCAGGGTCAGGGTCCCGTCGATCCGCACGCCGTCGGGCGTCCAGGTCACGGCGGAGCTGCGGTAGACCGCGACCGGGAAGCGCGCCGCGTCGAACGGGTCGAAGGCCGCGATGACCTCGTCGTACGCCCGGTTGCCCGTCGTCATGCTGGTCACGTCGACCTCGACCCGGACCGAGTGCTCGGCTCCGACCGGCCCGCCGACCTCGACCGTGCCCGCGACGTCGCGGAAGCGGGCGTTGATGGCCGGCGCCAGGAACGACGACCGGCCGGAGAACGCCACGACCGCGCGGTGGGGGTCGATCGCCCAGGTGCCCTCGGGCGGGGCGGCCCGCCGGGCGGCGCGGCGGGTCATCGTGGCGGTGGCCATGTCGGTCTCCTCGGTGCCGTCTTGCGTTCGGCTCCGACTCTGCTGGCGCGAGGTGGCCGCGACGACCGTGCTGCCCGTCCGATGATGGTGTGGCTGTCACCACCCCAACCGGAGGGTCGACCCCCGTGCCGCTGAGCTCGCCGCGCGCCGCGGTGCGCACCCTGCTGACCGGCGATCCCGCCGGAGCGGCGCCCTGGGTACGCGCCCTCGCCGAGCCCGGCGACGACGGGTGGTTCGGGCCGGGCTCGACCATCTGGGC
>JBOGDX010000082.1:0-9228 GCA_050743225.1 Actinomycetes bacterium
GGACGGGCCGGGGGGCCGGACGGCGGGCGGCGCGGCCCGCGCGGGCCCGGAGGGCGCGACAGCAGATCGGACATCGAGGCCCATCGTCTCGGGTGCGGCCCGTCCGGGCGGGGACCGCCGTTCGGCTCGGGGTGTCGCGGCGATCACGGCCATCTCGGATGCCGGCCGAACTACCGTGCAACCGGGCGAGCCCGTCGCGGGTCATGAGTAAAGACGGGCGGCAGCGAGGGAGGAGGGGACGGTGGCCACGAGGGAGGTAGCGGGCTTCGACGCCTTCTACACCGGCACCAGCCGGCGGGTGCTGCACCAGATGTACGCGATGACCGGCAACCTCGCCGACGCGCAAGAGCTGGTGCAGGAGGCGTACGCCCGGGCGTGGCAACGTTGGTCCACCGTCTCGACGTACGACGACCCAGAGGCCTGGATCCGCACCGTGGCCTGGCGGCTGGCCGCCAGCCGCTGGCGCAAGGCCAAGAACGGCGTCGCCGCGATGCTCCGGCACGGCCCTCCGGACAACGTCCACGAGCCCAGCGTCGACAACGTTGCGCTCGTCGCGGCGCTCAAGCAGATCCCGGAGGCGCAGCGCCGCGCGATCGTCCTGCACCACCTCGGCGGCCTGTCCGTCGCCGAAGTCGCCCACGAGACGGGCTCTCCCGAGGGGACGGTCAAGGCGCGCCTGGCGCGCGGCCGGGCCGCCCTCGCCGAGCTGCTCGCCGACAACTCGCTCGCGGAGGTGAGCTGACATGCCCGACCGCATCGAGGAGACGCTGAGCACACTGCGCGTTGACGTCGACCGCGCGTCGCTGGCCGACCCGGGCTCCGTCCGCCGCCGCGGTGACCAGCGCACCCGGCAGCAGGCGGTCGCCGCCGCCGTCGCGGTCGTCGCGGTTGTCGCCGTCGTCGCCGGAGTGGCCGGCCTGACGGGTGGCCTGGTCGGTGCTGACCGGTCCGTGGGCCCACCCGCCACCGAAGGACCCTCGGTCAGCACCACACCGGACTCGGGCCCGCCGACCATGGACCCGCCGGTCACGGAGGTACCGGACTCGGTCCTGCTCACCGGGGACGACGTCGGTCTCGGACCGCTGGCGCAGGCCAACGTCAAAGCCGCAGGTATCGAGACGCTGACCGGTGGCTGCCTGCTCGGCAGCGACGACTTGGTCGACTTCGGGTTCGCGGCGTTCGGCCCGGATCCGGACGGGAAGCCGACGGTGTCCCAGTCCGTCATCAGCCAGGCGACGGCAGCCGACTCGGCCCGCCAGCTGGCAGGATTCCGTGCCGACCTGGACGCCTGCGAGGAACGCGTGGCCCAGCAGCCGAATCCCCACGCAACGACAGTCACTCCTGCCTCGCCGTCCCCGATCGCGGCCTGGGAGCTCACCCTCGGTGACGGCGGGTGGGCCTACCAGATCACGACGCCGGACTTCACGTCCCTCGTGGTCGGGTTCCGCACGGCCAACGCGTCCGCGGTCCTGGCGTTCGAGACCGACCAGTTCAGCTTCGAGGAAGCGCTCAAGCTCGCAGACCTGGCCCGGCAGCGGATGACCGAGGTGTTCGGCGCCTGACCGGCCCCGCACACCGCCGAGTGAGACGTTGCGCACCCGCCAGCGGCATCTCGACGTGTCCACCGTTTCAGTGGATCTTGGAGGCGACCCAGACCCGCCGGGGCTCGAACTCAGGCGGTCATGACCTCGCGCATGATGCGGGCCGTCTCCGACGGGGTCTTGCCGACCTGGACGCCGACCGCCTCGAGGGCCTCCTGCTTGGCCGCCGCGGTGCCCGACGAGCCGGACACGATCGCGCCTGCATGCCCCATCGTCTTGCCCTCGGGCGCCGTGAAGCCGGCGACGTAGCCGACGACCGGCTTGGAGACGTGGTCCTTGATGTAGGCCGCCGCGCGTTCCTCGGCATCCCCGCCGATCTCGCCGATCATCACGATCGCGTCGGTGTCCGGGTCGTCCTGGAAGGCCGCCAGGCAGTCGATGTGCGTCGTACCGATGACCGGGTCGCCGCCGATGCCGACGCAGGTCGAGAAGCCGATGTCGCGCAGCTCGTACATCATCTGGTAGGTCAGCGTCCCGGACTTGCTGACCAGTCCGATGCGTCCCGCCTTCGTGATGTCGGCCGGGATGATGCCCGCGTTGGACATCCCGGGGCTGATCAGGCCCGGGCAGTTCGGCCCCACGATGCGCGTCGACCCGGCGTTGACGGCGTGCTGCCAGAAGGCGGCAGTGTCGTGCACCGGGATGCCCTCGGTGATGACGACGCACAACGGGATCTGCGCGTCGACCGCCTCGACGACCGCGTCCTTGGCGAACGCAGGTGGCACGAACACCACGGACACGTCCGCGCCGGTCTCCTTCATCGCCTCGCCCACACCCGCGAAGACCGGCAACGACCTGCCCGACACGTCGACCGTCGTGCCGGCCTTGCGCGGGTTGACCCCGCCGACGACCTGCGCTCCGGACGCGAGCATCCGCGTGGTGTGCTTCATGCCCTCCGAGCCGGTCATGCCCTGAACGATGATCTTCGAGTTCTCGGTCAGCCAGATGGCCATGACGTGTCCTACTTCCCAGCCGCAGCCAGCTCGGCCGCGCGCTGCGCGGCACCGTCCATGGTGTCCACCTGCTCGAGCAGCGGCAGGCGCGCGTCGGTCAGGATCCGCCGTCCCTCGTCGGCGTTGTTCCCGTCCAGGCGTACGACGAGGGGGTGGCTGATCTCGTCACCCCGCTCGTCCAGCAGCGCGAACGCCTGGACGATGCCGTTAGCCACCTCGTCGCATGCGGTGATGCCGCCGAACACGTTGACGAACACCGACTTGACGTCCGGGTCACCGAGGATGATCTCGAGGCCGTTGGCCATGACCTCGGCCGAGGCGCCACCGCCGATGTCGAGGAAGTTCGCCGGCTTGACCCCGCCACTTCCATCCGTCGCGAGCCCCGCACCCGCGTACGCCACCACGTCCAGGGTCGACATCACCAGGCCTGCCCCGTTGCCGATGATGCCGACCTCGCCGTCGAGCTTGACGTAGTTGAGGTCCTTCTCCTTCGCCTTGGCCTCGAGCGGGTCCGCAGCGAACCTGTCCGCCAGGGCAGCGTGCTCGGGCTGGCGGAAGTCCGCGTTCTCGTCGAAGGTCACCTTGGCGTCCAGGGCGACGACGCGGCCGTCAGCGGTCTTCACCAGCGGGTTGACCTCGACCAGCGTCGCGTCCTCGGCGACGAACACGCCCCACAGCGTCTGCACCGTCGCGGCGACCTGGTCGCGGACGTCGTCGGGAAAGCCGCCCTTCTCCGCGACCTCGCGGGCCTTTGTCTCGTCGATCCCCTCGAGCGCGTCGACCGGGACGCGGGCCAGCGCCTCCGGCTTCTCGACGGCGAGCTGCTCGATGTCCATGCCGCCCTCGCGGGAGGCCATCGCCAGGTAGGTGCGGTTTGCCCGGTCCAGCAGGACGGAGAAGTAGTACTCCTCGGCGATTGCCGCGGCCGGCGCGATCATCACCCGGTGAACGGTGTGCCCCTTGATGTCCATCCCGAGGATCTGCCGGGCCTTCTCCTCGGCGTCGTCTGCCGACTCGGCGAGCTTCACGCCGCCCGCCTTGCCGCGCCCGCCCGTCTTGACCTGGGCCTTGACGACGACCATCCCGCCGCCATCCGGCAGCAGCCGCTCGGCCGCGGCGCGCGCCTCCTCCGGCGACTCGGCGACCGCGCCGCCCAGCACGGGAACTCCGTGCTTCTCGAACAGGTCTCGCGCCTGGTACTCGAAGAGGTCCACGGCTCGTCCTCGTCTTCCTGCACGGTTTCGGGGCGACACGGGAGCGTAACCGCAGGGGTCACGACCGCGTTGAACCGGGCGAACGTCCCACCGCATCGACCGCTCGGAGGCCAACTGTGGGCCCGACCATGTGTGCCGTCGCGGCAGCTGCGGGTGTCTCGCTGGCTGCCGCCGGCTTGCTCAGCGCGCCCGCGGGGGCGGCCGGATCGGGCGTTGCCAAGGCCGAGGTGCGGCTCACCGTCCTGGTCGGTCCGGACGACGACGTCGAGTGCATTGTCGACGCCGACCTGTACGTCCCCGACGGTGTCGACGCGGCCAACCCCGCCCCGGCGGTCCTCACCACGAACGGCTTCGGGGGGTCGAAGGACGACCAGGCCGGCGCGGCCAGGGCGCTGGGCCGCGAGGGCTACGTGACGCTGTCCTACACCGGGCTGGGTTTTCCGGACAGCGGGTGCAAGATCACGCTGGACGACCCCGAGTACGACGGGAAGGCCGCGACGCAGCTCGTCGACTACCTGGCCGGGACCAAGGCCGATGACGCCGGCCGCACCCTGGACATGGTCGCCCGCAACGCTCCGGGCGACCCGCGGGTCGGCATGATCGGGGGCTCGTACGGCGGGCAGGTGCAGTTCGCGGCGGCCTCGCTCGACCCGCGCATCGACGCGCTGATCCCGCTGATCACCTGGAACGACCTGTCGTACGCCCTCGCCCCCAACAACACGAGCTTCACGAAGGGCGTCAGCTACGCAACACCGGGCGTGCACAAGAAGCAGTGGACGTCACTGTTCTTCGGCGTGGGCGTGCTCGACGGCGTCCAGGGGACGGCGATCGACCCGAGCCGCAACGTTGGCTGCCCGAACTTCGCCGACCAGGCCTGCGTGTCCAAGGCGCAGCTGGAGGCGTTCGGCTATCCGGACCAGGCGACGCTCGACTTCTCCCGGCACGCGTCCGCCGCGTCGTACGTCGACAAGGTCACCGCGCCCACGCTGGTCGTTCAGGGTCAGAAGGACTCGCTGTTCAACCTGCAGGAGGCAGTCGCCACCTACCGCGCGCTGCAGGCACAGGGAACGCCGGCCCAGATGATCTGGCAATCGTGGGGTCACAGCTTCGGGGACGTGCCGGCGCCAGGCGAGCTCGACCTGTCGGGGGACAGCGACCTCCGCTCGACCTACCTCGGCGGTCGGTTCCTCGACTGGTTCGACCGCTGGGTCAAGGGCGACACCTCTCGGTCGACGGGACCGGAGTTCACGTACTTCCGTGACTGGGTCGACTACGCGGGCAACGCTGCTCCTGCGTACGCGTCGTCGGCGAGCTACCCGGTCGGCCGCACCCAGCGCTTGTTCCTGTCCGGTGACGGGGACCTCGTCGGCTCCCGGTCGGCGGTCCGCCCGGGGTCGCAGAGCTGGGCGAACGCCCCCGGTGGCCAACCGACCAGCTACTCGGAGACGTCGTCCCAGGGCGGACAGGCCACCGACCCGTTGCCGCCCAGCGACGCACCGGGCACCTTCGCCGCCTGGACCTCGCCGAGCTTCGACCGCCCGACGGTGACCGTGGGGGTGCCCACCCTGATGGTGAAGCTCGACTCCGCCGCCGCCGCGGCATCGCAGTCAGCCGGACCCGCGGGCCAGCTCGTGGTGTTCGCCAAGCTCTACGACGTCGCGCCCGACGGGTCACAAACCCTGCAGAACCGCCTGATCTCGCCGGTACGCGTCGAGGACGTGACCGAGCCGGTGCGCATCGAGCTTCCGGGAGTGGCGCAGCGCTGGCAGAAGGGCCACCGGCTTCGTCTGGTCCTGGCGGCCAGCGACGCGGCGTACGCGGGAAACGCATCGGTGCTCCCGGTCACCGTGGCCTCGGACCCGAGCAACCCAGCGGTGCTGACCCTGCCGGTGGTGTCGGGGCCTGGCCCGGGTTAGCGGACCGGATCAGGCCGGCGAGGGCTGGCCGAGATTCTCGTGCACCCAGGCCACGATCTCGGTGGTGGTGGCGCCGGGTGTGAAGACTCGGGCCACACCGAGCCGCTCCAGCTCGGGCAGGTCCGCCTCCGGGACGATGCCGCCGCCGAAGACCACGATGTCGGACGCGTCGCGCGCCGCCAGCAACTCGATCACCCGGGCGAACAACGTCATGTGAGCACCGGAGAGCACGGACATGCCGATCGCGTCGGCGTCCTCCTGGATGGCGGTCTCGACGATCTGCTCGGGCGTCTGGTGCAGACCCGTGTAGACGACCTCGACGCCGGCGTCGCGCAGCGCCCGGGCGACGACCTTGGCGCCGCGGTCGTGCCCGTCGAGCCCGGGCTTCGCCACGACGACGCGCACGGGTCCGCTGGATGTCACCGGCGCAGCGTAACCGACACGCGTGGTGGGCGATTCCGGGCGTTGCAGCCGGAAGGAGCGGGTATGCCGGGTTACGGTTTCGCGAGCAACGACCGCGGGAAGTGCGCCGGCACGCACCCGAGGACACGGGCAGGAGGTGGCCGAGTGCGGAAGCGGGTCAGCGGCCTTCGGGACGCCGGTGCGGCGCGCCTCACCGACGTACGCCGCGGAGCCACCAGCCTGCTCAACCCCACCGGCCTGCGCGGTGCCGCCATCGAGGTCGGCTGGGTCGCCGCCCACGCGGCGCTGTATCCGCTCGGTGTCGTCGCCGAGCGAGCGCGGGCGCACGACGCCGGCCGGCGCGACCTCGCCGGGTTGTCACCCGTCCAGCGGGGCCTGGTCATCGGGGACGTCGAGGCGGCGGGGACACCGATCCTGCTCGTGCACGGCATGGTCGACAACCGCTCGATCTTCACCCTGTTGCGCCGCGGGCTGCACCGACGGGGCTTCCACCGGGTCCTGACGCTGAACTACAGCCCCCTCACCCGTGACGTCCGCCTCGCCGCGACCGGTCTGGCCACGCGGGTGGAGCAGCTGTGCGCGGAGACCGGATTCGAGCGCATCCACGTGATCGGGCACAGCATGGGCGGGCTCATCGCCCGGTTCTACGTGCAGCGGCTCGGCGGCGACAGCCGTGTCCACACGCTCGTGACGCTCGGCACCCCGCACGCCGGGACGCGGGCCGCGCACCTGGTGCCGCACCGGTTGGGTCGCCAGCTGTGCCCGGGCAGCGACCTGGTCGATGAGCTGGCCGAGCCGGCCGCGGGATGCAGCACGAGGTTCGTCGCGGTGTGGAGCGACCTCGACCAGATGATCGTCCCGAAACGCAACGCGAGGGTCGACCACAGCGACCTCGACGCGCGCAACGTCCTGGTCCGCGGGGTCGGTCACATGTCCCTGCCCATCCACCGGCGGACGGTGCACGAGATCGGGCTCATGCTGGCTCAGCTGGACCCGACCGGCACCACGGTGACCGCCGCGGTCACCTCGATCCGCAGCGACCGCAGCGACGGTTCGGACGCCCGCCGGAAGGCTCGGCCGAACAAGACCGGTTCGCACCGATTGTCCGGCTCTGCGCACGAGGTGTAGTTGAACAACCTCTGCGCAGGTACCCGGTTGTACGGGGAAGTAACCCGGTCGTTATTCTCTCGCAGACCCCCTGCCCCCGACGACGAGGCGATCTCACCCGTGCCACCTCGCCGCCCCACCCGCGGACGCCCCAACGCCCGCGGCCGACATCGCAGGCCGAAGCACACCGGAGGCCCGGCGTACGTCACCGCCGCGACGCTCGCCGCGTTCACCGTCAGCGGCATGAACGTCCCCGGTGCCATCGGCGACGCCCGGCAGGCGTCGTCGTCCGCCCCTGCGACGGCCGCCACCGACGCCGGATCCGAGCGCTCGGTGATCTCCGCCGTCCAGCTGCGGAACACCCTTGCCGTGCAGCAGGAGGAGCGCGCCAGCCGGCTGCGTGACGTCCGCGCCGAGGCTGTCCGGCTCGCGCAGAAGGCCGCCAAAGAGGCGCGGATCGCGGCCGAGAAGGCGCGACCCAAGTGGGTGTCGCCGCTTCTCGGCTACCGCCTCACCGCCGGCTTCGGTGAGTACGGCCTCTGGAGCGGCATGCACACCGGACAGGACTTCGCCGCCCCGTCGGGGACGCCGGTCCGCTCTTTGGGCGACGGGGAGATCATCTTCGCCTCGTATGACGGCTCCTACGGGAACAAGATCGTCGTCGAGCACGCGGACGGCTCGGTGGCGTGGTACGCGCACCTGTCGGCGTTCCTGCAGACCGGCGGCACGGTCAAGGCGGGGGACGTCATCGGCCGCGTCGGCTCCACCGGCAACTCCACCGGTGACCACCTGCACCTCGAGATCCGCCCCGGCGACCGGGCTCCGGTGCCGCCCCTGACCTGGCTGCGTCAGAAGGGCGTCAAGCTCTAGCCCGTCTACAGCTTCTCGACCGGGGCGTAGCGCAGCAGCAGGCGCTTGACCCCTTCCGACCGGAAGTCGATCGAGGCGACCGCGCGCTCGCCGACCCCCTCAACAGTCACGACGGTGCCCATCCCGAACGTGTCGTGCGTGACCCGGTCACCCGGCTGGAGGTGGATCACGACCCGGTTGCCGGGCGACCTGGCGCTGGACCGGGCGGCCACCGCGGCGATCGCCGGGACGTTGGCCACCGAGGACTCCTCGCGACGCCAGTCGACCAGCTCGCCCGGGACCTCCTGCAGGAAGCGGGACGCCGGGTAGTGCTGGGGCGTCCCCCATGCACTGCGCACCACCGAACGGCTCAGGTACAGCCGCTGCTGCGCGCGGGTGACTCCGACGTAGGCCAGCCGCCGCTCCTCCTCCAGCTCGGACGGGTCGGCCAGCGAACGCTGGTGGGGGAACACGCCGTCCTCGAGCCCGGTCAGGAAGACGACCGGGAACTCCAGCCCCTTCGCGGTGTGCAGGGTCATCAGCGTCACGACACCGCCCGGCGCGTCACCGTCCGCCTCCGCCCCCTCCTCGGGTTCGTCGGGGATCTCGTCCGAGTCGGCGACCAGGGCCACCTGCTCGAGGAACTCGGTCAGCGTGCCGGCGCCGCCGGTCGCCGCGCTCGACTCCTCGAACTCGCGTGCGACGGAGACCAGCTCCTGGAGGTTCTCCAGGCGGGTCTGGTCCTGCGGGTCGGCAGACCCGGCCAGCTCACCGGCGTACCCCGTCCGCTCCAGGACGGCCTCGAGCACGGTTGCCGGACCGGTGCCCGCCTCCACGAGGGTGCGCAGGTCGTCGACGAGCTGGCGGAACGCCTGCACGGCCGCGAGGGACCGGGTCGCCAGACCGTAGGCGTCCTCACACCGACGCAGGGCCTGGGCGTACGAGAGGTTCTCGCGCTGGGCCAGGGCCTCCAGGCACGCCTCGGCGCGGTCGCCGATGCCCCGCTTCGGAACGTTGATGATGCGCCGGAGCGAGACGGTGTCCTCGGGGTTGGCCAGCAGCCGCAGGTAGGCAAGGGCGTCGCGGACCTCGCGGCGCTCGTAGAAGCGCACCCCGCCGACCACCTTGTACGGCAGGCCGACCCGGATGAACACCTCCTCGAACA
>JBOGDX010000083.1:0-9218 GCA_050743225.1 Actinomycetes bacterium
CGGGCTGATGCCGCACCCCGAGCATGCCGTCGAGGAGCTGACCGGCCCGACCAGCGACGGCCTCGCGTTCTTCACCTCCGTACTGCAGGCGGCCGTCAGTGTCTGAGTCCGTCAAGCATGCGGAGGCGACGCCGGAGGTCGAGCAGCCCTACCTTGCGCTGGGGCTCAGGGACGACGAGTACGCCCGGATCCGCGAGATCCTCGGCCGTCGCCCCACCAGTTCCGAGCTGGCGATGTACTCGGTCATGTGGAGCGAGCACTGCTCGTACAAGTCGAGCAAGGTGCACCTTCGGCAGTTCAGTCGAACGGCATCGCAAGGCGCCGCCGCAGAATCCCTGTTGGTGGGAATCGGCGAGAACGCCGGCGTGGTCGACGTCGGCCAGGGCTGGGCCGTCACGTTCAAGGTCGAGTCGCACAACCACCCGTCGTACGTGGAGCCCTACCAGGGTGCGGCAACCGGCGTGGGCGGCATCGTGCGCGACATCATGTCGATGGGTGCGCGGCCGGTCGCGGTCATGGACGCCCTGCGGTTCGGGCCGGCCGAGGCCGCCGACACCCGCCGGGTGCTCCCCGGGGTCGTCGCCGGTATCGGCGGCTACGGCAACTGCCTCGGGCTGCCCAACGTCGGCGGGGAGGTCGTGTTCGACCCGTCGTACGCCGGGAATCCGCTCGTCAACGCGCTCTGCGTCGGCGTGGTGCGGACCGACCAGGTGAAGCTCGCGCACGCCTCCGGCGCGGGGAACCTGGTCGTGCTGTTCGGGGCGGCCACCGGCGGAGACGGCATCGGCGGCGTCAGCGTCCTCGCGTCCGAGACGTTCGACGACACCCGGCCGAGCAAGCGGCCGAGCGTGCAGGTCGGAGACCCGTTCATGGAGAAGGTGCTCATCGAGTGCTGTCTCGAGCTGTTCGCCGCCGACACGGTCGTAGGCATCCAGGACCTCGGTGGGGCCGGCCTGTCCTGCGCGACCAGCGAGCTGGCCTCGAACGGGGACGGCGGCATGCGGGTCTGGCTGGACCGGGTGCCGCTGCGCGACGCGACGCTGCGCCCGGAGGAGATCCTCATGAGCGAGTCGCAGGAGCGGATGTGCGCGGTCGTCGAGCCGGCCCGGCTTGAGCAGTTCCTCGCGATCTGTGGGAAGTGGGACGTGCTCGCGACGGTCATCGGCGAGGTCGACGACAGCGGCCGCCTGACCGTCGAGTGGCAGGGCGAGGTCGTCGTCGACGTGCCGCCGCGGACTGTCGCGCACGAGGGACCGGTCTACCAGCGACCGTTTGCCCGGCCCTCCTGGCAGGACGCCCTGCAGGCCGACGGCCCGGCGTCCTTGTCGCGACCGGCCACCGGCGGCGAGCTGCGCGCGACCCTGCTCGACCTCGTCGGGTCGCCGAACCTGTGCGGAAAGGGCTGGGTCACCGACCAGTACGACCGGTACGTGCTCGGCAACACGGTGCTCGCCCAGCCCGAGGACGCCGGGGTCGTCCGGATCGACGAGTCGACCCACCTCGGCGTCGCCGTCGCGACCGACGGCAACGGCCGTTACGCCAAGCTCGACCCGTACGCCGGCGCGCAGCTCGCCCTGTCGGAGGCCTACCGCAACGTCGCGGTCACGGGCGCGCGGCCGCTCGCCGTGACCGACTGCCTGAACTTCGGCTCGCCCGAGGACCCCGACGTGATGTGGCAGTTCGCCGAGGCGACCCGCGGCCTGGCCGACGCGTGCCTCGAGCTCGGCATGCCGGTCACCGGCGGCAACGTCAGCTTCTACAACCAGACCGGTGACGTCGCGATCCACCCGACGCCGGTGGTCGGCGTGCTGGGCGTGCTTGACGACGTGCGCCGACGGGTGCCGATGGGCTTCGCGACCGCCGACCAGGTCGTGCTGCTGCTCGGCGAGACCCGGGACGAGCTCGGCGGCTCGGAGTGGGCGCACCACGTGCACGGCCACCTCGGCGGGCACCCGCCGCGGGTCGACCTCGCCGCAGAGAGGTCGTTGGCCGCGCTGATGGCCTCGCTGGTCGGCGTGGTCAGCGCCGCGCACGACGTGTCCGACGGCGGGCTCGCCCAGGCGCTCGCCGAGATGGCACTGCGCCAGGACGTCGGCGCCACGGTGGCACTCGACGGCGAACCCTTCCCCGCGCTGTTCGCCGAGTCGGTGGCGCGGGCGGTGGTGACGGTTCCCGCCGACCGGGTGGCGGATCTCGAGCGGCTCGCCACGTCGTACGGCGTGCCGGTGACCCGGCTCGGCACCACCGGCGGCGGCGCGCTCGTCGTCGACGGGTTGTTCGAGGTTCCCCTCGCCGAGCTGCGCGCCGCCCACGAGGGAACGCTGCCCGCGCTGTTCGGGTGACCGAGCTCCCTCCGGTCTGGGTCTGCCCACGGTGCGGCGCCCGGCTGGTCAGCCGGAACATGTGGCATTCCTGCGGGAGCTTCACCCTCGAGGACCTCTTCGCCGGCTCGGCAGCGGAGGTTCTCGACCTGGCGCGAGGGTACGTCGCGATGCTGAGTTCCCTCGGTGACGTGCAGGTGATCGCGCAGAAGACCCGGCTCGTCTGCGTGGCCAGGGTGCGGTTCGCCGGCCTGTACCCGCGCAGGGACGGGTTCCTCGCCAGCTTCGCGCTGCACCGGTGGCTGGACGACCGGCGGATCGTGAAGCGGGATGACTACGGTCCGCGGTGGAGGGCCCACTTCGTCCTGATCCGGTCGGAGGCAGATCTCCACGAGGATCTGCGGTCGTGGCTGCAGGAGTCGCACGACACGGTCGGCCCTGCAGCGCGGCCTGTGACGACGGCCGCTGGCCGTCGGCCACCCGCCATACCCTGACGAGGTGATGCGTGTCGCGCGGACCGAGGTGCTCGGGTTCCGGGTTCAGGCCCAGCAGCTGGACCGTGCCTCCGGGGCGGCGCTGGCGGACACCGCCGTGCTCGATCTCGGCGTGCAGGACACCGGTCCGGACGGCGGCTTGTGGGCGCTTGCCCTGCGCGGGGTCGACGTGCCGTCGCTGTCGGAGCGCGAGCTCGGCCTCGTCTGGACGCTGCGCGGCGCGCCACACCTTTACCGGCGGGCCGACCTGCCGGCGGTTGCCGCGGCGGTCGAGCCGTTCTCCGACGCGGACGCGGGCAAGAGGATCTTCGACGCATCCAAGCCGCTGAAGGCGGCAGGCATCGGCAACGTCGCCGCGCTGGACGCGGTTGCTGAGGCCATGCGGTCGGTCGTGACGGCCCCGATGGCGAAGGGGGAGGTGTCGACCCGGCTGACCGGGCTGATGGACCCGCCGTACATCCGCTTCTGCAGGCCGTGCGACGTCCGGCACCTCTACGAGATGCCGTTCCGGCTTGCGGCGTTGCGCGCCGGACTGGAGCTGCAGCCGGGCACGTCGCCGCCGGTGCTGCAGCGCATCCCGCGCTTCCGCCGCGCAGTCTCCGTTCCGGACCGGCTCGACGTCATCCGTGGCTGCCTCCGCCTGCTCGGGCCGGCGACCCGGAAGCACGTCGCGGACTACGTGGATGCGCCGGTCAAGGACGTGCAGGCGCACTGGCCGGCCGACGCCGTCGAGGTGTCCGTCGACGGCGAGGTTCGGTGGATCCTGTCCGCCGACGCGGACCGGGTCGGCGCGGGGCCGACCGAGTCGACACGGCTGCTCGGGCCGTTCGACCTGTTCCTGCAGGCGAGGGACCGCGCCCTCCTTGTCGCCGACCCGGCGCGGGCCAAGGCGCTGTGGCCGGTGCTGGGGCGGCCCGGGGCCGTGCTGCGCGACGGCGAAGTGGCCGGCACGTGGCGGCCGAGGAAGGCGGGCCAGAAGCTCACGGTCGCCGTGGACCTGTGGAGCAGGCCGACGGCGCGGCTGCGCGGCGGAGTCGCCGAGCAGGCCGAACGGCTCGCGGCGCATCGCCGGGTGCGGCTGGCGGCCGTCGAATACGTCGCGTGACGCCGTTGCCGGGCCGGGCCATGGGATCGAGACTGACCGTGTGCCCAGCATCGGCGGCGTGGTCGCGATGGCCGCGGCGGGTGTGGTCCTGACCGCGTGTCTGGCGGGTGATGACCGACCCGCCTCATCGCCTCCCAGCGCGACGCAGGACGAGCCGGCAGCGGCGGCCGGCCAGTGCCCTCCTGCCGCGGCCGGCACCGTCGACGCCGACTCGGTCCTGGTGCCTGGACCTGGCAACGGTGTTCCCCGTTCACCCGCGCCCGGTGATCCGCTGGTGATCGTGGCCCTCGTGCTCGACGACGAGTGCCTCCCCGCAGCCGGCGCGAGCATCAACCTGTGGCACACGGATGCGAAGGGCGCGTACGGACCCGCCGAAGAGGAGTGCTGCTACTTCCAGGGCACGGTCCGCACCGATCGCGAGGGGCGGTTCCGGTTGGAGACCATCAGGCCGGGCCGTTACGCCGGGACGAACGCGCCGCCCGCTCACATCCACCTGGAGGTCCGGCACCAAGCAGGGAGCCTGAACTCGGAGTTCGTCTTCGTGGGCGACCCGGGGGTCCCGACCGCACCGGTCGATGGTTACTCACCCGTCGCGCTGCGCGAGACGGGAACCGGGGACCGGTCCTGGTACGGCGAGGCCACGCTCGTCCTGCAGCCGTAGCGCCGCCCCGACAACCAACGCTCGCCGTTATCGTCGCGGGCGTGCCAGGTACCGGCCAGGTCCGAGCGGGGTAGCCGTGGCGACCCGTCGGCGCACCGATCCCGAGGCCGGCCGGGCCGCCCTCGCGCGGGTCCTCGCGGCCGGGACGCTCGACACCGGGGACCTCCGGGACGCCGTGCGGTTCCTGCTCGAGGAGCTCGCCGCCGCCGCGCCGGGCCGGTCCGTCGAGGTGCGGGTCCCGCCGTACGGCGCCGTGCAGTGCGTCGAGGGTCCGCGGCACGCCCGGGGGACCCCGCCCAACGTCGTGGAGGTCGACGCGATGACCTGGGTGGCTCTGGCGACCGGCGGGGCGTCGTGGGAGGCGGCGGTCGAGGAAGGGCTGGTCCACGCGAGTGGTGAACGCGCGGATCTGTCCGCTTTCCTCCCACTGGTCTGAGATCCTCGTCGGCGTGAAGCGATGGTCCGCCGTGCTGGCCGCGGCTGTCGTGCTGGCGGCAGCGGGTGCCGCGCCGGCGGTCGGTGTCGCCGCGCCTCTCACGACGCGAGAGGTCGTGGGGACCTCTGTCGAGGGCAGGCCGATCACCCTGCTGCACCGCGGTCACGACGGCGCGCGACACCGGGTGCTGGTGATCGGGACCGTCCACGGCGATGAGCGGGCCGGAATGCGCGTTGTCCGGCGGTTGCTGGACCGGCCCACCCTCCCGCGAGACCTCGACCTGTGGCTGGTCAAGACAGCCAACCCCGACGGCACGGCGGCCGACCGTCGGACCAACGCCCATGGCGTCGACCTGAACCGCAACTTTCCCTACCGCTGGGGCAGCAGCCCGCGCGGGCCGACTTGGTCCGGCCCGGAGCCGTTGTCGGAGCCCGAGTCGGTGGTCCTTCAGCGGCTGGTCCGCCGCCTCGACCCCTGGCTGGTGGTCACGTTCCATCAGCCGCTGTTCGGCGTCGGGGCCAACGACAAGGGGATGCGCACTGTGCGGGCCCTCGCGGCCGGGATGCGGCTGCCGGTGCGCGAGTTCCACTGCACCGGGGTGTGCCACGGGACCTTCAGCGGTTGGATCAACCACCGCACCGAGGGGCTCGCGGTGACGGTCGAGTTCGGGCGTACCGCTCCCGCCTGGCGCATCCGCCGCGCCGCCGCGACCGTCGTCGCAGTCGGCTCCCGCAGCTGACCTCATCACGCTCGGGAGTCGACCACGTATGGCAGGTGGGCGGACTCGTCAGCATGCCTGCACGCATGCTGAGGCGTCTCTACGCCTTCCATACGTGGTCGACTCCGCGGCGACTACAGGGTGCCCACGTCGAGCAGGCGCTCCTTGGTCGGGTCGGGGTCGTCCACGTCGTTCCAGTCGAGCGAGCCGCGGGACTGCAGCGCCGACTTCACCTGGGCCGGCGTCGCCGACGGGTTGGTCGCCGCGAAGAGAGCAGCGCCGCCCGCAACGTGCGGTGACGCCATCGACGTGCCGGAGATCGTGTTGTAACCGCCGTTCATCCAGGTGCTGTTGATGCAGGTGCCCGGTGCGATCAGGTCGACGTCCGCGCCGTGGTTGCTGTAGTCGGCGAAGGTGTCGTCCACGTCGGAACGGCAGGTCGAGGCCGCGCCACCGCCGGGCAGGCCGTTGAAGTCCGACAGGGCGCTGACGGTGATGACCTCGTCGTACGCCGCCGGAGCACTGTTCGCGGCGTCCGCCGAGTCGTTCCCGGCCGCGACCACATAGGTCACGCCCGCCGCCACGGAGGCGCAGATGGCCTCGTGCTCGGCGTCGCCGTCGGTCCGACCGCAGTTGCCGTCGTCGGAGCCGCCGCCGCCGAGGCTCATGTTCGCGACCTCGATCGAGGCAGCGTTGGCCGTCACGTAGTCGATGCCGCAGACGATGTCGGAGGTGAAGCCGACGCCTGCCACGTTGAGCACCTTCACCGGCCAGATCCGCGCGCCGGGCGCGACACCGACCACACCGGTGCCGTTGTCGATGGCGCCGATGGTTCCGGCGACGTGCGAGCCGTGGCCGTGGTCGTCGTCGGCGCTGAGGGCGAGCGCGCAGTTCTTGGCCTTGGCCCGGTTCACGTTGAGGTCGGGGTGGTCGAGGTCGACCCCGGTGTCGATGACCGCGACGTCCACGTCGACCCGTTCGTCCACACCGTTGATCCGCGCGGTCGGGCTGGCGTCGGCGTTAGCCCGGTTGACGCCCGTCGGGGTGGTCTGCGCGGTGGCGCTCACCCGCCGGTCGGCCTGAACGTAGGCGACCCGGGGGTCGTTTTCCAGCTGCGGTACGACGCCGGCGGGCAGCTGGGCGGCGTAGCCGTCGAGCGCGCTGGAGTAGATGTGGCCGGTCACGACGCCCAACGTCCGGGCGTGCTCGGATGCCACGGCGGCCGCGTCGGTCCCGGCGTCCAGCACGACGACGTACCGGCCGAGTGCCGCGTCCGCGGTGGGCGCCGCGGACGCCGGTGCGGCGGCTGTGGCCAGGGAGGTCAGGCCGGCGACGGCGAGCGCCCCCGCCGCTGCCCCGACCCGTGTCCTGGTGAGTCGCATTCGGTGAACCCCTTTTCGCCTCGGTGCCCGGACCGGCCAGGCACGGCCACGCACGCGTGCCGTGCGATGGCGCACAGTCATCAACGGCCGGACTCGCACGAAGGTGACGGTTTTGTCCGTTTTGACCGAATCGGCAGAGCAGGCACGATCTCCCGATTCGGACTAGGACTGGGGTGAGACAGCGCTCCACGGGAGGTCACATGAGCCGCTTCGTCACGTCCCTGGTCCTCGCCACCGCCGCGGCGTTCGCGTTCGGCCCCACACCGGCGGACGCCGCCGCGCCGCCCACCACTTATGTCATCGATCCGGTCGGTCCGGCGGCGGACGGCGTGTTCCCCGAAGGCGTCGCCAAGCTCGACCAGTTCTTCTACGTGGGCAGCACGACCGACGGCACGATCTACCGGGGCGACCTTGGTGGCCGGACGGCCACGCCGTTCCTCCCGGGCGGTGCCGACGGCCGGACCTTCGCGGTCGGGCTCAAGGCCGTCAACGGCCTGCTGTTCGTGGCCGGTGGCCCGACGGGTCGGGTGTTCATCTACGACATCGCCACCCGTGCGCTGGTCGGCTCCTTCCAGGTGCCCAGCCCGGGAGCCCCGACCTTCGTCAACGACCTCGTGGTCGCCCGCGACGGCACGGTCTACATCACCGACTCGTTCCGGCCACTGCTCTACCGGATCGGTGCCGGCGACTACGCCACGACGAGTGTCGAGACCCTTCCGGTGTTCGTGGACTTCACCGGCACGGCGTTGCCGCACCAGCCCGGGGCGTTCAACGTCAACGGCATCGTGGTCTCGAGCAACGGCCGCCAGATCGTGGTCGCGCACTCGACCGCCGCGGCGCTGTTCCGGGTGCGCGTCGCCGACCGCAGCGTCACCCAGGTCGACCTCGGCGGTGCGCCGGTCAGCGGCGACGGCCTGTTGCTGCGTGACCACCGGATCTATGCGGTCGAGGATCAGGGCGACGTCGGGTTCGTCGTGAAGATCAGGGTGTCCGACGACTTCCGGCGGGGGACGGTCGTCCGCCGGGTCACCCATCCGAGCCTCGACGACCCGACGACCGCGGCCTTCGCCCGGGGCCGGCTGCTCGTTGTCAACAGCCAGTTCGGCGAACGGGCTGCCGGGGTCGCGCCCGACCCGTTCACCGTCTCCCGCATCCCCATCCCGTAAGCGGACGCGAGCGCGTCACCTAGCATCGGCGGGTGCCAGACCCGCCGACGCGACGTACGCCGCGCTACCTGCGCTTCCTCGGGACCGGGGGTGCGGTCGGTCTGCTCTCCGCTGCCGTCCTGGTCCTGGTGCGCGGCGACCTCGTCGAGCGCCCGTCGGTGCTGTTCTTCTACCTGGCCCTGGTCCTGACGGGCCTGGGCGCGCTCCTCGGGGCGCTGGTCGCCGTCCTGGTCGAGGCCCGCCGCCGATGACGGCTCGCCGGCCACGCCGCCCGGGCCCCGCCGCACTTCAGACCTAGACTGGGCGAGTGCCACGCGGCGACGGTCGGCTCGGACACGACCTGTACCCCGGCGAGAAGGGCCCGCAGGACTCCTGCGGGGTCTTCGGTGTCTGGACCTTCTCCGGCGGGCCACCCGGTGCAGGCGGCGAGGCCGAGGTTGCCAAGCTCACCTACTTCGGGCTCTACGCGTTGCAGCACCGCGGGCAGGAGTCGGCCGGCATCGCGGTGAGCAACGGCTCCCAGATCCTGGTCTACAAGGACATGGGGCTCGTCGCCCAGGTCTTCGACGAAGGGCACCTGGGGGCCCTGCGCGGCCACCTCGCGATCGGTCACACCCGCTACTCCACCACCGGGTCCAGCGTGTGGGAGAACGCCCAGCCGACGTTTCGGTCGACCGCCGGTGGATCGGTGGCCCTCGGCCACAACGGGAACCTCACGAACACCCGCGAGCTGCTCGACCTGGTCGAGAAGCGGGCCGCCGAGAGCGGGCAGCTGCCGTACGACGGCGCGGCGCCCACCAGCGACGAGACCCGGAGGTGGCGCGAGGGCACCACTGGGTCCCGCAACGCGCTGCACAGCACCACGGACACCGAGATCGTCACAGCGCTTCTCGCGTCGTACCCCGATCTCTCGCTCGAGCAGGCCGCGATGGAGG
>JBOGDX010000084.1:0-9126 GCA_050743225.1 Actinomycetes bacterium
CTGGACCTGCACGAGAGCGCCCGCCGGGTCCGTGAGCTGGCAGGGAACCGCGGGCTGGTGCTGGTCGAGGGCGCGGGGGGTCTCCTCGTGCGGTACGACGAGGACGGCTCGACGATCGCCGACCTGGCTCGCGAGCTGGCCGCGTCCGTGCTCGTGGTCGCGGACCCGTCGCTGGGCACCCTGAACCACACGGCGCTGACGCTGGAGGCGCTGGCCAACCGCGGCCTCGCGCTGTGCGGGGTCGTCATCGGCGCATGGCCCGCCGACCCGGACCTGGCCTGCCGCAGCAACGTGCGCGACCTCGAGACCCTGGCGGCGCGTCCCCTCGCCGGTGCGCTGCGCGAGAGCGCAGGCGCGCTCGACGGGCCGGAGTTCCTGCTCGCTGCCCGGGACGGGCTGGGGCCGGAGCTGGGTGGGACCTTCCATGCGGCAGACTTCCGCCGTGCCCACGACCCCGCAGGTTGAGCCGCACGCCGAGGCCTTCGACATCCTCGGCATCGCCCGCACCCAGGTCCTGGAGCAGGGCCGAGGACTCGACGAGCGCCAGGTGCTGGAAGTGCTCGAGCTTCCCGACGGGCAGCTGTCGGACCTGCTGGCGCTCGCGCACGAGGTGCGACTGCGCTGGTGCGGGCCGGAGGTCGAGGTCGAGGGGATCGTGTCCGTCAAGACGGGCGGGTGCCCGGAGGACTGCCACTTCTGCTCCCAGTCCGGCCAGTTCGAGTCACCGGTGCGCGCCGCATGGCTCGACATCCCCTCACTGGTGCAGGCCGCTAAGGAGATGGCGGCGACCGGCGCCACGGAGTTCTGCATCGTCGCCGCGGTCCGCGGGCCGGACGACCGCCTGATGCGGCAGATGCGGGAGGGGGTGGCGGCGATCCGTGAGGCTGTGGACATCAACGTGGCTGCCTCGCTCGGCATGCTCGACCAGACCCAGGTCGACGAGCTCGCGGCGATCGGTGTCCACCGCTACAACCACAACCTCGAGACCGCCCGCTCGTACTTCCCGCAGGTCGTCACCACCCACTCCTGGGAGGAGCGGTGGGAGACCCTGACGATGGTCCGCGACGCCGGCATGGAGGTCTGCTGCGGGGGGATCGTCGGCATGGGCGAGACGCTGGAGCAGCGCGCCGAGTTCGCCGCCCAGCTCGGCGAGCTCGGCCCCGACGAGGTGCCGCTGAACTTCCTGAACCCGCGGCCCGGAACGCCGTTCGGCGCGCTGCCGGTGATGGATGGGACCGACGCGCTGCGGACGATCGCCGCCTTTCGCCTCGCCCTGCCCCGCACGATCCTGCGCTACGCAGGCGGCCGCGAGATCACCCTGGGTGACCTCGGTACGCGGGACGGAATGCTCGGCGGCATTAACGCGGTCATCGTCGGTAACTACCTGACGACGCTGGGTCGCTCGCCCGACGAGGACCTGGACCTGATCGGCGACCTCGGCATGCCGGTCAAGGCCCTGTCCCAGACGATCTGAGGCGCAGGGTCCATCTGCCCGGAATGAGTGACTTGTGCCCTATCGGGTAGTTTCTATCGCTGACCCGACGCCCGAGGAGGCTCCCTGTGGCCGTGCACGACCATCCCCATCCCAGCGCGGGCGGGCACGAGCCCGCCCCCGCCGAGGACGCGTCAGGGCGGCGGCTGAACTTCTCGCCGTGGAACCTGCTGCTGCTGCTGCCGCTGGTCGCGACCCTGTTCCCGGCCATCTACAACGGCGAGGAGCCGACCGTGGCCGGCTGGCCCTTCTTCTACTGGTACCAGATGCTCGCGATCCCGTTCAGCGTGGTGCTCACGATCATCGTCTACCGCGCGACGAGGGGTGAGCGCTGATGGATGACATCAAGACCACCGAGCTCATCATCTTCTGCGCCCTCTTCGGGCTCGTCACCGTGCTCGGCTTCGTGGCGTCGCGGTGGCGGCGGGCCGACGACCTCGAGCACCTCGACGAGTGGGGTCTCGGCGGGCGCAACTTCGGCGCCTGGATCACCTGGTTCCTCATCGGCGGCGACCTCTACACCGCCTATACGTTCGTCGCCGTGCCGGCGCTGATCTACGGCGCGGGTGCCCTGGGCTTCTTCGCGGTGCCCTACACGATCGTGGTCTACCCGATGGTCTTCCTCGTCGCCGTCCGGCTGTGGTCGGTCAGCCACCGCCACGGTTACGTCACCCCGGCCGACTTCGTCCGCGGACGGCACGGCTCGAGCACGCTGGCGCTGGTCGTGGCGGTCACCGGCATCGTCGCGACGATGCCCTACATCGCGCTGCAGCTCGTGGGCATCCAGGCCGTCCTCAAGACGATGGGTGTGGAGGGCGAGGGCATCGTCGGCGACCTGCCGTTGATCATCGCCTTCCTGATCCTCGCCGTCTACACATACCAGTCCGGGCTGCGCGCTCCGGCGCTGATCGCCTTCGTCAAGGACATCCTGATCTACGTTGTCGTCATCGCAGCGATCGTCTACATCCCCGGCAAGCTCGGAGGCTGGGACGCGATCTTCGGCGCCGCGAACGAGAAGTTCAACGCGACTCCACCGCCGCCGGAGGGCCCGTCCGACGGACTGCTGCTGGCCGACCCGCTTGTTCTCGGCTACTCGACGCTGGCGTTCGGCTCGGCACTCGCACTGTTCATCTACCCGCACTCGGTGACCGGGGTGCTCGCCAGCCGAAGCCGTGACGTCATCAAGCGCAACATGGCCGCTCTCCCGGCGTACAGCATCGTGCTCGGCCTGCTCGCGCTGCTCGGCTACATGGCCATCGCGGCAGGGATCACTCCGCTCGGCGCCGACCCCGAGGCCGGCATTCCCGGGGACAGCAACACGGTCGTGCCGCTGCTCTACGACCAGATGTTCCCCGACTGGTTCGCCGGCGTCGCCTTCGCGGCCATCGCGATCGGCGCCTTGGTCCCGGCCGCGATCATGTCCATCGCCGCGGCGAACCTGTTCGCGCGCAACATCTACAAGGAGTACCTCAACAAGGACGCCACGCCGCAGCAGGAAGCCAAGGTCAGCAAGCTCACGTCACTGCTCGTGAAGGTCGGCGCCGTCCTGGTCATCCTCAGCCTGGACCCGCAGTTCTCTATCGACCTGCAGCTGATCGGCGGCGTCATCATCCTGCAGACCCTGCCGGCCATCGTGCTCGGCCTGTACTCCGCCTGGTTCCACCGGTGGGCTCTGCTCGCCGGCTGGGCGGTCGGACTCACGGCGGGCATGGCGATGCTGTACGACACGCCGAACCCCCTGCGCGACAAGGAGCACTTCGGCGGGCCGCTCTACCCGCTGAGCAAGCTCGGCATCGACTCGGACTCGGTCATCTACACCGGGCTCATCGCCGTCCTCGCGAACCTCGCTGTCGTCGTGATCGGCACGTTCCTGCTACGCGCCGTCAAGGCGCCCGCAGGGGTCGACGCCACCCACGAGTCCGACTACCACGTCGAGGCCGGTGACCCGGATGTGGAGACCACCGCGGCCGACCTGGGCGACCGCGCAGAGGCCGCGGCCGGCGGGACGCGTGGAGGTGCCGACAGCCGCTGACGCCCGTTAGGTTGGCCGCCCATGGGCGGGCAAGCCACGGGGCGGGTGGAGGGCCACGGCGGCGAGCATGCCGTCGCCGTGGCCCGTGCGCACGGCGTGGAGCCGATGTTCACCCTCTCCGGGGCGCACGTCTTCCCGATGTACGACGGGGCGGTCAAGGCCCAGCCGCCGATGCGCCTGGTCGACGTCCGGCACGAGCAGACCGCCGTCTTCGCGGCGGAGGCGACGGCCAAGCTGACCCGACGCCCGGGGCTTGCCGTCCTGACCGCGGGGCCCGGGGTCACCAACGGCGTGAGCGCCGTCACCACAGCGCACTTCAACGGGTCTCCCCTGCTGGTCGTCGGCGGTCGCGCGCCCGGCTTTCGCTGGGGCTCGGGCAGCTTGCAGGAGCTCGACCATCCCCCGCTGCTCGCGCCGGTGACCAAGCTTGCGGAGACCGTCGCGTCAGTCGCCGAGATCGGCGACCGCGTCGACCATGCGCTGACCACCGCGACGTCCCCGCACCGCGGCCCGGTGTTCCTCGACGTCCCGATGGACCAGCTGTTCAGCCGGGCCGAGGTCCAGCTCCCGGCACCACCGCGTCGTGCTCCGGTGGCGCCCGACCCCGACGCCGTGGCACGCGTCGGCAAGCTGCTGGCCGACGCCGAGCGCCCGGTCCTGGTGATCGGCTCCGACGTCTGGACCGACGGGGCGGAGGAGGCGGCCCGCCGCCTCGCCGAGGCAACCGGCGCCCCCACCGTCACCAACGGCATGGGCCGCGGGGTCCTGCCGGCCGGCCATCCGCAGCTGGCCACGCGAGCCCGATCGGCCGCATTCGGTGATGCCGACCTCGTGGTGGTCGCCGGGGCGCCGCTGGACTTCCGGCTCGGGTTCGGGGTGTTCGGCGGGAAGGGTGAGGCCCGGCCTGCCACCGTGGCGCATCTGGCGGACTCGCCGGGGCAGCTCGCGACACACGTCGAGCTCGCCGCGTCCGCGAGCGGCGACCTGGCCCTGGTCCTCGACGGGGTGCTGGAGGCGTGGACCCGGACGGCGCGTTCCGGCGCGTACGCCCACTGGAGCTCCCACCTGCAGGACGCCGCGCGCACCGCCACCGACGCCGACCGCGGCCTGCTGGACAGCGCCGCCGACCCGATCCACCCGGCCCGGGTCTACGGCGAGCTCGGCCGGCGGCTCGCGGACGACGCCGTGGTCATCGGTGATGGTGGTGACTTCGTGTCGTTCGCGGGCAGGTACGTCGAGCCGAAGGCGCCGGGTGGCTGGCTCGACCCCGGCCCGTTCGGCTGCCTGGGCACCGGCCTCGGTTACGCGATCGGCGCCCGGCTGGCCGGGCCGGACGGTCAGGTCGTGCTGTTGCTGGGCGACGGGGCGGCAGGGTTCTCGCTCATGGACGTCGACACGCTCGTGCGGCACCGCCTGCCGGTCGTGATGGTGATGGGGAACAACGGCGGCTGGGACTCGAGAAGCACCCGATGCGGTTCCTCTACGGCTATGACGTCGCGGCCGAGCTGGCCCCGCAGACCAGGTACGACGAGGTGGTCCGCGCACTCGGCGGCGCGGGCGAGCTGGTCACCCGCCCGGCGACGTCGGACCGGCGCTGGACCGGGCGTTCGCCGCGGGTGTGCCGTACCTGGTCAACGTGGCCACCGACCCCGACGTCGCCTACCCACGCAGCACTAACCTCGCCTGACCGGTCAGGTGGGGCCATGGACAGGGCGCTCGGTCGGGTGTTGCGTGGTCATGGTCCAACGTCGGCACGAGGAGGCCCGATGTACCGCGACGTCACCGCGATGGAGATCAAGTACGGCCACTGGAACGACGCGATCGAGATCTCCGACGAGATCAACCGGCTGCGCACCGAGCGCGGCCTGCGCGCCACCCGGCTGCTCATCGGAACCTTCGGCTCGGCCAACCGGCTGACGGTCGAGGTCGAGTACGACAGCCTCGCCCAGCTCGAGGACGAGCAGCGGAGGTTCTTCTCCGACCCGGAGATCATGAAGCAGGTACGCCGGATGGCCGAGGTCACCGTGCAGGGCTCGGTGGCCGAGAAGCTCTACCAGGACGCCGAGCACATCGCCTGAGGACGCCTGCTCGGGTCAGCTCGCGACGGAGCGGGCGAACGTACGCCGGTAGGCCTGCGGCGTGGTTCCGACCCGGCGCCCGAAGTGGTGGCGCAGCACCGACGAGCTGCCGAAGCCGACCAGGTCGGCGATGGTCTCCACGGGCTGCGTCGTCTCCTCCAGGAGCCGCTGCGCATGCAGGATGCGCTGGTCGGTGAGCCAGTGGTGCGGGGTGGTCCCGGTCTCGGCGCGGAACCGCCGGGCGAACGTGCGAGGAGACAAGCGCGCCCGCTCGGCCAGCTGTTCGACCGTCATCTCCTCGCCGAGGTGCTCCTGCATCCACTGCAGGGTGTCGGCCAGCGTGTCCGCCGCGCAGGGCACCGGCTGGTCGACGTACTGCCGCTGCCCTCCGTCGCGGTGCGGCGGAGTAACCATCCGCCGGGCGAGCCGGTTGGCCACCCGCGTGCCGAACTCCTTGCGGATGAGGTAGAGCGACGCGTCGATGCCGGCGGCGGTACCGGCGCTGGTGATGACCCGATCGCTGTCGACGTAGAGGACGTCGGGGTTGACCCGGGCCGCCGGGAAGCGCCGAGCCAGCTCGGCGGTGTAGTTCCAGTGCGTCGTGCAGTCACGACCGTCGAGCAGGCCGGCCTCCCCGAGCAGGAACGCACCGCTGCAGACGCTGAGCACCCGGGCGCCGCGGTCGACGGCGCGGCGCAACCCGTCGACCAGCTCCGGGGGCGGGGTGACGTCCACCGACATGGCGGGGACGGCGACCAGATCGGCCTCGTCCAGCCGGCCGAAGTCGTGCCCGACCGTCAGGCCGAAGCCGGACTGCGTGGGGACCGCGCCGGCCGCGGGAGCACAGAGGTCGAAGTCGAAGGAGGGCAGCTCCGGGTCGTCCGGGCGGTCCATCCCGAAGACCTCGCAGAGCACCCCGAGCTCGAAGACCGACACCCCGTCCAGGACGGGAACTGCCACGTTGCGGATCACGTCTGCATTATGGCAGGAAGTTGACGCATGTTGTCAATACTGCCACTGGTGGCGGGATATCGCCGAGCGCATAGTTACTGCCATGACAACTTTCCTCGTCCTCACCGCCATCCTCGTCGTCGTCGCCGTCGTCGCCGCGCTGCGCGAGCTGCGCCACGACCACCCGTCGGCACCGCCGGCGAGCCACCCCGACTGGACCCTAGGGCGCCTGCCTTCGGCGCCCTACTCCCCAGCACTGACACAGCCCCGCTCGTAGGCTCGGCCGGTGCAGATCCGACCGGCCGAGCCCGACGAGCTGGAGGCAGTCGGGGAGCTCACGGTCGCCGCCTACGTCGCCGACGGTTACGTATCCGCCGACGAGCCCTACGCCAGCGAGCTGCGAGCCGCCGACGAGCGGGCCAGCCAGGCCGACCTCGTGGTCGCCGTCGACGCCGACGACACACTGCTCGGCACCGTGACGTTCTGCCTGCCGGAGTCACCGTGGGCGGAGATCTCACGGTCCGGCGAGGCGGAGTTCCGGATGCTCGCCGTCGCCGCACAGGCCAGGGGGCGTGGTGTCGGTGCGGCCCTCACCCAGTGGTGCGTCGATCACGCGCGCGAGCAGGGCTGCACGGCTGTAGCGCTGAGCTCGCTCGGGACCATGTACGCCGCGCACCGCATCTACGAGCGCATGGGGTTCGTCCGGGCGCCGGACCGAGACTGGTGGCCGGCGCCTGACACTCAGCTGATCGCCTACCTGCTCGAGCTTGCCTGACCGCGAGTCAGGAACCGGTCGCGGTCGACGACGATCCGGGTCACCTGCCCGTGACCGACCATCACGAGGCCGCCATCAACCGCTTCCTCGGCCACGACGTCGAACCGCAGCAGGCGGCCGTCCACGTGCACGAGGTCGGCCCTGACCGTGAGGGTCGCGTCGACGAGGCTAGGCCGCTGATGGGCAAGGTCGACGCGGGTGCCGACGGTCGTGCTCGCCGGGTCGACGGCGTCGGCGACGGCAGCAACAGTTGCCTGCTCGCACCAAGCGAGGAGGCGGGGAGTGCCCAGGACGTCGAGGTCTCCGCTGCCCAGCGCCCGGGCCGTGTCGTCCGGCCCGACCTCACGTTCCAGGGTCGCGTGCAAGCCCGGCTCGATCGGCACCTGACTAGCGTACGCACCATGGCCGGCCCTTTCTGCGACCAGTGCGGGGAGCCGGTCGGCGACCACCCCGAGTGCGCAGCACGGCGAGCCCTCGAGCCTCCGCGCTACTGCACGCGCTGCCGCCGGCGGATGGTCGTGCAGGTTCTGCCGCGCGGCTGGACCGCGCGCTGCAGCGAGCACGGGACGATCGAAGGCGCGTGACCAGATCAGGCGACGAGACCCAGCCGACGCAGCTCGACCGTGAGGTCGTGCGGGCTGGTGGACGCCGCCATCGCGGCCTCCAGCGTGATGACGCCGTCGCGGATGAGAGCCACGAGGTGCTGGTCGAAGGTCTGCATGCCGTAGTAGGCACCTTCCTTGATCAGCTCCTCGATGGTCGAGGTCTTGTCCGGGTCGGCGATCGCGTCGGCGATGCGGCCGGTTGCCACGCAGATCTCCATGGCGACGCAGCGTCCCTGCCCGTCCGCACGGGGCACGAGCCGCTGGCAGATGATCCCGCGCAGCGCGCCGGCCAGCGACAGGCGTACCTGCTTCTGCTCGTGCGGCGGGAAGAAGTCGATGACCCTGGTGATGGTCTCCGCCGCGTCGGTCGTGTGCAGCGTGGACATGACGAAGTGGCCGGTCTCCGAGGCCGCCAGGGCGGCCTTGACCGTCTCGTGGTCGCGCATCTCGCCGACGAGGATGACGTCCGGGTCCTGGCGCATCGCGGCCCGGAGCGCGACCGCGAAGTCCGACGTGTCGAGACGGACCTCGCGCTGGTTGATCATCGAGAGCTTGTCGAAGTGCAGCACCTCGATGGGGTCCTCGATGGTGACGACGTGGACCTCACGGTTGTTGTTGATGTGGTCGATCATCCCCGCGAGCGTAGTGGTCTTGCCGGAGCCGGTCGGGCCGGTGACCAGCACGAGACCGCGCGGCTCCATGGCGAGCGCACTGAGCACCGGAGGCAGGCCGAGCTCGTCGAGCGGGATGGCGCCGACGCTGACCCGGCGGAAGACCATGCCCGCCGAGCCGCGGGACCGGAACGCATTCACCCGGAAGCGCCCGAGCCCAGGGACCGAGTAGGCGAAGTCCGCTTCGTTGGTGCGGGAGAACTCCACCACGAGGTCGTCGCGGAGCACCTCGGAGACCATGTGCTCGGTGTCGGTGGGCGTGAGGTTGGGAGCCTGGAGCTTGCGCAGGCGGCCGTCGATGCGGACGCGTGGCGGCGAGCCCACCTTGATGTGGAGGTCCGACCCCCCGACCTCGCTGAGCGCACGCAGGTAGGGCACGACGGACTGGGGCTGCTCCGATCCACTCACGAAGGCTTGTTTCGGGCACCTGGGGGCCCACCTTGAGCGGCACGGGCCGGGCCGATCGCCTGCCCCGGGGGCACGTGGTCAGTCGATGACCGCGATGACGTCGCCCTCCTGGAC